>JAYUVJ010000556.1:0-3169 GCA_043754155.1 Acidimicrobiia bacterium | reverse complement strand
CAGAAGAAGTCGAAATGCGATTCCGGGGCCGGTTGGGCGTTTGTTGGTCGTCCTACAAATCTGTCCCGCCTCGGTTCCGACGGTGTTTACGTGTGGTTTGAAAAGGGTGCATGGCGTGTGGCCACCACTCACGCCAACCGAAGGGTGCAGCACGTTAGCGGGTCAATAACCTTTGACGCCGCGGTCACGGGTAAGCCCTCCGGAAGCGAGGGAACGTTCGGGGATGTTTCGGTTCCGTCGCCCAATGTGGTGAATTTTTCGTTCTCCAACTACGGGGGAGTAGACGGAATCTCTGTTGCTTCGCCGTGTGCTACCTCGGTTTCCGTCACCGCTACTGTCGATGATGTTCTGGTTTCACCAAACCAGCTGTTCGTTGGTGCCGCTGGTACAAATCCAAGTTCTGTCCCCCTAACGATGGCTCGATCCGCAGCAGTTTCTGGGTCGCAACCCGGTGTGTCTAACGTTGGCGGCTCCTCGTCTGTGGTGGTTACGAGTCTTCCAGCCGCCGCCGTTCCTCCAGCGGCGTCATCGTCAATCCCGACCGCAGCCAGCGCGCCTGTTGCTTGTTCGGCGGGCGGTTGGCCAGCGGTTCTCTCCGGGCGGCCAAAGATTCTCAGCGCCAAGTCGGTCCCTGAAGGCGTCTATTTGTGGGTGGAGAAGAACATATTGAAGGTGCAGGTCATTGTGAATGGTCCCCAGCCGTCGATGGTGGTCGGGCGAATCTCGGCCAACGCCACGGTTACTGTTGTGGGAGCCGGGCTTGAAGGTAAGCGAGATACGGTCAAATCTGACGGATCTACGATTTCGTTCTCGCTGAGGGTAAACCGTGCCTCTGACGGTTTCGAACTTAGCTCCTTGTGTGCTACCCAGTTCGTAGTGGAAGCAACCATCGACGAAGTGGTCGCCCCGTTGTTCCTCGGCGCTAACTCTGCGCCGATTCCGGCTCAGCCCTACCTAGTTGCCAAATAGGGCCTGAGTAGCACCGGTCGAGCTGGGCACGCGACCAATCGCCCCGTTGAAGGCCTAACCAGCAAGGTCAGGTGGTTGGAAGGCCCAACCAGCAAGGTCAGGTCCCCTAGGATGCATTCATGTCGATTTTGAGTCGTGTTCTTCGCGCCGGTGAAGGTAAAAAGGTTAGGGCCTTGCAAGCGCTCGTTCCTGATATCAACGCCCTTGAGCCGGAAATGGTGGCGCTCACTGATGAAGCGTTGAAACACAAAACGGTCGAGTTTCGTGAACGTCTTGCGAAGGGCGAGGATTTAAACGACCTGCTTATGGAGGCCTTTGCCGTTACCCGCGAGGCTGCTAACCGGGTTATTGGTCAGCGTCACTACGACGTGCAGCTCATGGGCGGGGCCGCGTTGCACTTTGGCTGGATTGCCGAAATGAAGACCGGGGAAGGCAAGACCTTGGTGTCCACTCTACCGGTGTACCTCAACGGTTTAACCGGCAAAGGTGTTCACGTCGTTACGGTCAATGATTACCTGGCGAAGCGTGACGCAGATTGGATGGGCCAGATACACCGGTTCCTCGGGCTCACCGTTGGGCAGGTAACGGCTGAGGAAAGCGACGCCGAGCTCAAGCGGATTGCTTACAACTCTGATGTCACCTATTCCACCAACTCTGAACTGGGTTTTGATTTTCTACGCGACAACATGGCGATGTCTATGGAGGAACGGGTTCAGCGCAAGCCGTATTACGCCATAGTTGATGAGGTTGACTCGATCCTGATCGACGAAGCTCGCACCCCCCACATCATTTCGGGTCGAGTTGCCGATGCTGCGAAGCTTTACGTGCAGTTCGCTGCCATCGTGCGCAGCCTCACCCGTGACATCGATTACGACGTAGACGAGGAAAAAAAGCAGATAGCGCCAACCGAGGCCGGTATAGACAAAGTCGAAGCAGCACTGGGCGTTGAGAATATCTATGACGATCCGTCAGCGAACTTTGTGCATCATCTCAATGCCTCGCTGCGGGCCAAGGAGTTGTTCAAACGCGATGTTGACTATTTGGTGGCCGATGGCGAAGTAAAGATTGTCGACGAATTCACTGGACGTATCCTCGATGGCCGTCGTTGGTCTGAAGGTCTTCACCAAGCGGTGGAAGCTAAAGAGCGCGTCAAGATCAAAGAAGAAAACCAAACGTTGGCAACGACGACCTTGCAGAACTACTTCCGCCTGTACGACAAGCTCGCAGGGATGACTGGTACCGCGGAAACTGAAGCGGGCGAATTTGCCAGTACCTACAAACTTTCGGTGGTGCCCATTCCCACGCACCGAAATTTGCAGCGTATTGATCAGGCCGATTTGATCTATAAATCTGAGGAAGCCAAGTTCAACGCAGTGGCCGACGATTTGGCTGAGCGCCATGCCACCGGTCAGCCCGTTTTGGTAGGCACGGTTTCGGTTGAAAAATCCGAACTGGTTTCACGGCTGTTGCAACAGCGAGGTATTCCTCACGCTGTGTTGAATGCCAAGTATCACGCCCAAGAAGCAGAAATCGTCGCCCAGGCCGGACGCCTGGGAGGTATCACCGTTGCCACCAACATGGCTGGACGTGGTGTGGACATTTTGCTGGGCGGTAATCCTGAGGGCATGGTCAAACAGCAGATGTTGGCTCAGGGTCTCGATCCTGCGTTGCTCGACATTGATCCAGAGGCTGAAGGGGCCACGGAGTTTTTCGAATCGCGTCCCGATGTCGCTAACGCTTACAAAGCAGCAAAAACACTCTGGGACGATGCCAAACCGATTGCCGACGTTGAATGCAAGGCCCAAGGCGACAAGGTACGTGAACTTGGTGGTTTGTATGTGTTGGCCACGGAACGCCATGAAAGCCGCCGTATCGATAATCAGCTTCGCGGACGTTCTGGGCGCCAGGGTGATCCGGGCGAGAGTCGTTTCTATCTATCGCTCGAAGATGAGTTGATGCGGTTGTTTGCCACTGGAGCCATGAACTGGGTTATGGGCCGTGCCCTACCTGATGATGTGCCGATCGAAGCCAAGATGGTTTCCAAGGCCATCGAACGTGCCCAAAATACGGTGGAATCCCGCAACGCCGAGATCCGCAAGAATGTGCTCAAGTACGACGAAGTGATGAACGAACAACGCAAGGTGATTTACGCTAAGCGTGATCAAATCCTCACCGGCGGGGATTTGCACCCGCAGCTGTT
>JAYUVJ010000555.1:0-2015 GCA_043754155.1 Acidimicrobiia bacterium | reverse complement strand
TTCTTGATGAGGACGAAGCGCGCCGCACCTTAGAGCTACTCACCCTGCTTGGTGGCGAAAACGAAGACTTCGAAGCGTTCGTCGCATCGGCAGAAACTTTGGCTGCTCCAGCAGAACCATGACGCTGACCGACCCTTGCGATTCACTAGCGGTTGCTGCGCGTCACCTTTCGAGTCGCATCGCCGAAGGATCCACTCTGTGGGCTGTGGCACCTGGATTGGACGACCACGCACGCCACCTCGCTGTGGAGTTTGTTCATCCAGCTTCGGTGGGAGCCATGGCTGTGCCAGCAATTGCAGTTTGCGGCAACCCGGCGCAGGTGGTTGACAAACTGCGTGAACAAATTCGAACGGGCGACGTCATCGTCTCAATGGGTTCTACCGATGCAGCATTGACCGCCGAGTTGTCGAATCGTGCCGTTGCTTGGGGAGCTGATCACATTCACCTCGGATGGACACAGAACCCCGGCGCAGGTTTTCTTGATCCTCGGTCATTCTGCGTCCAACTCGGTTCCGACAGCTCCGCGGAACGATTTCTCACCCGGTCATATCATTTACTATGGGAACTTACTTTTATCTGTCTTCAGAACAGGAAGCTAACGACTCCCGGTAGCCAAGAAGTACTAATGACCGCTAGCTGTTCGGTTTGCGCCGATGAGGCCACCACCATGGAAATTTCCGAGATACTAACCAATGACATGGCGCGGGTTCGAACCTCTTGCGGTCGTGAGGTCGTTGATGTCAGCCTAATCAGCGAGGTGCAGGTTCACGATCTCCTGTTGGTTCATGCGGGAATCGCGATTCGCCGATTGCCAGGGTACGGAAGCGAGTAATCGGTGAACGAACCCAATTTCCTGTATCCGTTCCTCGGAAGCGGTGTGCCATCGAACCCGTCGACGCCGACAACGGAAACGGCAACGGCAACGGCGACGGCGACGGCGACGGCGACGGCAACGAGCTCTACCAAGAGTCCTCTCGCCGATGATGCACTTGCTGAACTGGCTGCCGCCGCTCGTTCCAGTTGGAATTCCGGCGACGTCTTAGACGATGAGACCAAAATTGAAAATGAACACAGTATCGACGAGGCCGCGAGGTTAATCGTCGGCTGCACGAAGATGTCCAAACGAGTATTTGTGGTTGGCAATGGCGGTAGTGCTTGTGACGCCGAACGATTGGTGCGGTTGCTAAAACCATCAGTTGAGGCGCGACCGTTGCTCGATTCGGTGATCATCACGGCTCTCGCCAACGATGTCGGCGCCGAGCGAATATTCGATCGCCAGATTGAGACGTTCGTAAAGAGTTCCGATGTCGTGGTGGCCTTCAGCACAAGCGGCACGTCTACAAACATTCTTAATGCACTGGCTCGGGCACGGCGACAGGGCGCACACACCATCGTTTTCGCTGGATACGGGGGTGCAGCGCTTCCCAGCAATCCCAACGTGGATGTGTGCCTCTCCGTGAAGTCATCAAGCGTGCACCGGATCCAAGAAGCCCAGGGTGCACTTTCGTTTGCGCTCGTGGAGCGGGTTGCGACGCAGCTGCTAACCAACCCAGGCGTTTCGGATGCAAAGGTGAAAGCATGAAGTTCGTTGATGAATACCGCGATCCTCATACGGCCAAACTTGCGCTCAACCAGATTGAATCGTTGGCTGGCAATGAACCGTTGAAGTTCATGGAGGTCTGTGGTGGGCATACGCACACGATTTATCGACATGGGATCGAACAGATTCTTCCGGGGAATATTGAACTGGTTCACGGCCCTGGTTGCCCGGTTTGCGTGATTCCAATGGGTCGAGTCGACGATGCAATCGCTGTAGCGCAAACCGCTGGGGTGATCTTCACAACGTTCGGTGACATGCTGCGCGTGCCGGGGTCAACCTCAACGCTCCTGGAAGCGAAGGCGCGTGGGGCCGACGTACGAATGGTTTACTCACCGCTCGACGCACTCGAGCTAGCCCGACGAAACCCCGACCGCCAAGTCGTGTTCTTTGCGGTTGGCTTCGAGACCACCGCTCC
>JAYUVJ010000554.1:0-2502 GCA_043754155.1 Acidimicrobiia bacterium | reverse complement strand
TTCGGCAACGGCCTTGCTTGAGGGTCAGTAAATCTACAGTTCACTGATTTGGTTCTACAGCGCAGTGATTTAGTAGACCAATGCCGATGAATTACCGTAGTTGTGCGTAAAAGCATCCACCGCAACTTCCGGTTCGCTCATAGCTAAAGCCTGTGAACCGCCAACCTCGCCCGTGAGGCGCTTACGATAGAGGCAATGCACCCTCGCGGGCACTGTTAGTGAAGTGCTCGGCGTAGATGTAACTCAGGCGCCCACAACGCCCCACCGAGGAGTTTTTAAAATATGCAACGAATTCGAACGACCGTGAGACGTCGCATCTATGGTGGGAGCGGCCCTGGTCAGCGTCGCATAAGCTTGGTAATCGGCCTGGCGACGGCCGCTTCGTTGGTTGGCGTCTCTGCTGCCCAAGGAGCCGCTAAACCCGTGGCCAAACCCGCCGCGAAGTCTGCAGCCAAACCTGCGGTGAAGTCCGTCGTGCCGGTTATCACCGAAGCAAACCCGTGTCCTGCAGTGAAATCTACTCGTGTAGCCGTGATGAAGAACACCAAAATTGGTGCCACGGTGAAGGTGTATGAAACTCCTGATGATTCAAAGGCTCCAATCCATACGCTGGCTATCGGCGTAGAGTCCAATAACACGTTGGTGTTTTCAGTCATTGGTGACCAGCCAGGCTGGCTTAATACGAGCATTCCGTTGCGACCTAACGGACTTACTGGCTGGATCAAAAACAACCCTGATGAAATCAAGACTTACGCCACACCGTTCTTCGTCTTGGTGCAGCTGAAGCGTTTTCGACTCACGGTGTGTAACGCCGGTCGCGTAATCCAGCAGGAATCTGCGGGTATTGGTTTGGAAGCAAACGGACTCACTCCTACCGGCACGTTTTACCTGTTGGATTTAATTCGGCCGAAGGGGGGACCCAACGGGGCGTATGGACCGTTTGCTTTCGGTCTCTCTGGATTTTCTGAAACGATCTTCACGTTCAACGGGGGCGACGGGCGTCTGGGCATCCATGGGACGAGCGATCCAACCTCATTAGGGCGAGCGAAGAGTCACGGATGCATTCGTGTGTCCAATAGCGCGATTACCAAGATGGCCAAAACGTTGTTTCTTGGGTCGCCGGTGAAAATAACGCTCGACTAAGTGCAGCAGGCTGAACCGGGTAGGTTTGAACCATGTTGATCGGTGCCCATGTACGAGACCACGAACCTCTCGCCGCTGCGTTAGCTACCGGTGCCGAGTGCATCCAGATCTTTTGTGGTGACCCACAAAGCTGGAAAGCGACCAAGCGTCCCGACGCTGAAGCGTTAAAAGCCAGTGGCATTCCGATTTACGTTCACAGCAACTACATCGTAAATTTGGCTTCGCCCGATAATAAGATTCGGATTCCCAGTCGCAAGGTGTTGCAGGGCTGCTGCGATGCTGCCACCGAGATTGGGGCGAAAGCAGTGGTCGTTCACGGTGGGCATGTGCGCAGCATGGACGATCTCGATGAAGGCTTTGTGCGCTGGAAAAAGGGGTTGGATTCGCTGGAAACCGATATGCCCATCCTGTTGGAAAACACGGCCGGGGGCGAACATGCCATGGCCAGGCGTTGGGAGATTCTTGATCGTTTGTGGTCGGTGATTGGTGATGATCCTCGGATCGGTTTTTGTCTCGATACCTGCCACACGCATGCGTCGGGGGAAGATCTCGATGCCTCGGTTGATGCCATTTTGGCGATAACCGGCCGGATTGATTTGATTCATGCCAACGGATCCCGTGATGCTGAAGGAAGCGGGAAGGACCGGCACCAGAACTTCTCCGTGATGGGCACCGATAATCAGGTTTCACCTCGAACGTTGGTAGATCTCGTGCGCAAGGCCAACGCTCCGGTGATTTGTGAAACTCCCGACGAGGGTCTCGCCAGCGATGTGGGATTCCTTCAGGCTGCGGTTGCTTCGACGGACTTCGCTTGAGCAGAGATGTCGGTTCGACAAGTGATGTTGGGTCAAGCGTGGAGTTTGTTGTGAGTGGGAACTGCGGTGATTGAACTGTGTGCCACGGCGTTAGCCGCTTTGGTGTCGCTGGTGTTCGCTACCGCCGCGGCGTTCAAGATTGGTGATCGCCACAACGCCATGGATACGTTTTCCGATATGGGTTTCGTTAAGAATCCGTCCTCATGGTCGGCATCGGCACTGTTTGCGGGCGTGGTGGGTTTGGAACTCGTTTCAGCGGTTGCGTTGATCGTGGTACCCCCTGCGGGGGCGCTTCTCGGACTCGTGGTGCTCGGTGCATTCACGGTGGTGCTTGTTCGCACCGCAAGGACACGTCCTACGGTTCGATGCGCCTGTTTTGGATCGGCTTCGCAACGCCATATTGGCTTATCGACCTTTGTGCGAAACGGGTTGTTGATGCTGGGGTTGGTTCCGGCGGTTGCGGTGCTGCTCGCTGGCGGTTCATTCCAGCCTCAGTGGGGGCTTGGATCGGTGTTTTTTAGCGCCGGTGCGGCTCTTGTTGGAG
>JAYUVJ010000553.1:0-4397 GCA_043754155.1 Acidimicrobiia bacterium | reverse complement strand
GCCATTGGCCCGTATGCTTCGTCCATCGTGACACCTGCATCTAACTCGGCTGGGCCGACTTCGTCACGCAGCCGACGGTGCTATTCACCGACCGGCAAGCCGGATCGGCAGCACCTCATCCACTGGCACCTAGCTTCAAGCTGGCGGGCCCCATCTCCGCTTCGCTTCGAGCCCCACAAGCGGGTTCTTTTCCAACCGGCAAGCCGGATTGGGAACCCCTATTCGGAGAGGAATCGCCACTCGCTCGTCTGTGCGATGCGGGTGCAACGGTGCTGCATCTTGGGACGGGCTTTGCTAGGAGCACGGCCTTGCATCTGGCTGAGCACCGAGCTGTTTGGCCAGGCAAGGTTTTAGTCCAAACCGATGGGGCCGCGGTACTCGTGAATGGTCAACGCCAATGGGTGTCCTTCGATGACGAACCCGCCAACGACGACGACTTCGAGGAGATCGGCTTTGCATTCGATTCAATATGTCCGCTTACAACTGGCGTAGTTGGTGCGGCCACTGCTCAATGGTTCTCCATGGTCCATGCCGTGGATTTCGCCGTCGATTGGATGACACAGCATTGCGGGCCTCGCTGAGCATGCACGGTTCGATGCACTCGTTCCTAAGTTCGGATTCCGTCGTTCGCGAACGTGTTTCTTTGGAAATAGCCGGAGTCAATGAATCGCAACGCTGCTTAGCCCCTTGTCTGCTTGGGTGTTTTGGGTCTTCGCTGCGTCGCGCAAGTTTGGGAAACGCTCTGGATTCCTTGTATCCGATAGGATTGGCCCATGTCGCAGCCGGTTCAGAAGGTTCACGTTGAGCCCAAAAATGGGATGGCCGTTGCGATCGAACTCTTAGAACTTGCTCTGCTGATGCGGGGTGAACGTCACCGACGCGAGCATCCTGAAGCGACCGAGGAAGAGGTCGCTGCGGTCGTGCAGGCCTGGAAAGTTGATCGTCCCGGTGCACCTAACGGCGACGCAATCGGGCGAGTCGTCCCATGGCCACGCCGATGATCGCTGTGTTCAATTTGTTCAATTTGTTCAATTTGTTCAAGTAAGTGATTCGCGTTGTATGAGCACCGTCGAACAACAGCTTCGGCAAGCAGCAGCCGACATGATCAAAATCGGCGCCAAGTTTGCCGTTGTTGGTGGGATGGCAGTTTCTGCGAGGGCCGAACCGAGAATGACCCGCGATGCAGATTTGGCCATTGCGGTGCAGAGCGATCAAGAGGCCGAGCAAGTCATCTCTTCCATGCAGCGGTTGGGCTACTCCGTACTTGTCGTTGTCGAGCAAGAAGCAACCGGCACGATGTCAACGGTTCGATTGGAAACGGCAGGTTCAGTGATTACGGATTTGCTTTTTGCCTCATCGGGAATTGAGCAAGATATCGTTGAGCGCTCCACTCGAATCAGCGTGATCCCGGGCCTCGTTTTGCCCGTCGCTTCGGTGGGTGATCTCATTGCTATGAAGTTGCTCGCCCGTGACGATCGATATCGACCCACTGATGCAGACGATCTCCGAGCGCTCCGTGAAGTAGCAGCCGAATCCGACTGGGGGACGGCCAGAATTGCGGTAGCGGCGATAACCGAGCGTGGGTATGCACGTCAACGAAATTTGATCGCCGCCCTCGATACGCTCATTTCCGACGGAGCATTCGGTTCATCCACTTAGTCCTTCCCGCTCGTCGATCGAGCTTCAAGATGTCCAGTCCTCCACTCACACATCGAGATTGGGCTGCGGAATCGGCGCCAACAGACCCATGGGCCGTACCTTTGCGAAAGTCCTTTACAGTCGCACGAAACGGAATGCAGGGCTTGTCCGGATAGATCGCAAACACCGTCCCCCCGCGTCTCCGCATTTTCAAGCGACTTAATAGAGGCCCTCCGTGGGTACCCGCCTGTATCGATCCAGCCAGATTGATCTTTCACCACGCCTTGGGGTGGGGCGAGGGAGTGATTCATGAAGAGGTGTTCGATGGATTATGAATCAAAGGACAGGGCGCAGAATTGATCCCCAAAGATTCCGAAATTGCTTGACAGATCGAACGTGTGTTTGTACACTTGAGATATGGAAAACGAACGGTCTCCACGCATGAAAATGCTTGGCGATCAGCTTCGTGATGTTGATAAAGCTCTTGCTCGGCTCACGGCAAAACGGCTTTCGATTCTTGATCAGATCGCGAAACTTGATGCGGAAGACGGTGCTTCGGAACGTCAAACTGCTAGCCGCGTTGCCCGGTTGTCGGCGAGCACACCCAAGCAGGCTGCTGCTGAACTCGCAACGGCCAAGCAAGTGTCCGCGTTTCCGAAACTTGCGCAAGCACATGCCAACGGTGAAATAAGTAACGGTCAACTTGGTGCGGTTGCTTCGATTGCGTCGGCAAGTTCCGAGAGTGAAGCGCTCAACTTTGCCAAGACCGCAACTTCATCACAACTGCAGCAGCGCGCATCGACGAGCAGGGGCAAGTTGTTCGAGGAACGTCGCAAGGCTCATTGCGATCGCTACCTTGGATTCAAACCAGAGGAGGGTGGGCAGTCCGTGCTAATACATGGTCGCCTACCTTTCGCCGAATCGCAGCAGCTTGAATCTCAGCTGCGCAAGATCGCAGATCGGCTTAACCAGTGTGACAAAGACCGGCCATCACCGAGCGCTCGTATGGCCGATGCCTTGTTGATCCTCACCAATTGCAACGCCTCGCAAGCAGTTCACGAACACTTGAATTCGAAGCAACGAAATGCCGAACAAGCGAACTCCAACGCGATCAACAAAACTGAAAACTTCGATACAGAGAACACCAAAGCAGAGAACACCGTGCACGCAGGCGCCGAGAGATCTGCTCGTGGTGAGGAAACGAACCAAAGTAACGGCTCACGCATCAGAATGAGCGACAGTCCCGTCAACCCAAAGAGCAACGGTAACGCAATCAGCAGTGGCAATCGCTCGGTCAACACAATCGCATCGGTAGCGAAATCAGCGATGGCGAGGGAACCTTATCGTCGGAGATACCTAGGAGAACGGCGCCTTTACGAGCGACATCGCAAATGGAAAGCGCTTCAGCCGGAACCATCTCAACCGCGGCCCGCGAATTCGGAACGCAACCGAATCTCCGTACGACGTCCCCACATACCAGCGCTCCAGTGATTCCCTTCGATGATTTCGACGAAGAGCCATTCCCCGAGACTTCCGCCGAGGGCTACGAGCAAAGCGGTTTCCACGAGGAAGACGAAGAGTTCACCCTTGGAATCGAAGTCGATCCGTCAAGAGCCAGTGCGTCCCCATCCCGACCTGTAGTGGTGCAGCGAGCCGACACCCGGTTGATCATTCACTGGAATGCGCAAACTGGTTCGATCAACATCGAGAATGGTCCACCGATTGATCATCCACGTCTTCACGCCATTCTTTGCGATGCACAAATCGACATTCAACACTGCGATATCAACGGGCTACCCACCGGTCTGATCACTACTGCGCATCATTCCGATTGGCGACAAGACCGCTACCTCGCCCACCGCGACGGGCCATGCCGAATCCCCGAATGTCTGGGCATCGGCAAAACTCAAGCCCACCACATCTTCGAAGACCGAGCCGACCGAACAACCGCGGTTCAACACATGATCAACCTGTGCAACCGCGACCATCAACGCCACCACGACGGACTATTCACCATCACCGGCGACCCCGAACAAACCCTTACGTTCACATACCAAAACGGCACCACCCTCACCTCACACGCCCGCCCCATACCAATCACTCTGAAAACACCAAAACCCACCCCCTTTGCAAAACACCAATCCGGAACCAACCTCTTGGCAGAGTCGGCTTAGCCACTCGGTCGCGCCTCGTGAGACGCCAGCCGCTGCACCAGGTCGGCAAGGAATCAACCAACCGTTCCTTGACAACTGAATACGGGCACCTCCACCAAGACCGATCGCCAGCGCGCAACCGATGCCGACGACCTCTGAGAACTCAGCGAAGTGGATTTCGACTCCGAGTAGCAAACCGCCCGCGTTGCCCTAGCCGAAATCCAATCCCACGGCTACGTCTAAGGGGTGATCTGAACGCCTTAGGGAGGTTTTGAATCTACGGTCGACATTACGCAGCAGGGCGATCGAGCTTTACGGTTAGGGAGAGGCTTAGCACTTCGGCAACCTTTTGAAGGGTAGTGATGGTTGCCCCAACTCCGCCTGCCTCCAAACGTGCAATTGCCGCTTGGCTCGTGTGCATGCTTGTGGCGAGTTGTCTTTGGGTGAGGAGTCCTCGGACTAGTTCGCACAAATCAGAGTAGGCCGGCGGATTGGGCTATGGATTGGGCGGCTTCGATTACTGCGGGGCCGTAGCGGTTGCCGGGGGATTTGGTGGTGCGTTCAATAGGTCCGCTTACGGATACGGCTCCTCGGATTATGCCGTCG
>JAYUVJ010000552.1:0-6072 GCA_043754155.1 Acidimicrobiia bacterium | reverse complement strand
TTCGGGCTGCGGTGCCGGGGTGGCGTTCGCTGGTGAACCCGTAAAGGCGTGAACGAAACGAAGTGCAGTGGTGCCAGGCGTCCGTCTGCAAGGGTCGGGGATTCCCGTGACATCAGGCAAACGCAGTGTCACCGTTAGGTGTGGCGTGGGGTCATGGGGTGCCCTTGCAGGCATAGGAGGTCAGGTCACGCAATATCGGAAGGCCGAAAGGGCAGCGAAGGCCGTGTCACCAATCAGCGAAACGCAACCCCAAGCACCACCCCGAAACGAACTAGACCGTTACGATCCGCCCAGGTTGGTCGAGGAAATAGAAACAGCGAAGTGACACCAACGGTGACCATTCCGGGCTAGTGACTCGTTCCTGAGCGTTCGCTCTATTACGGTGATGACATGGCGTTACGTGTAGTTACGGATTCATCGGTGTTGGCGGAGGCTCGGACGCTGGTTGATTCGGCGAAGGGTCGGCTGTGGATTGCGTCGGCGTGGATTCGTGGTGACGCACTTCGGGCATTGGTAGGTGACTTGGCTCCGAGGATTGCTGGTGGGCTTGATGTGCGGATTGTCTATCGGGTGAAGGAAGCGCAGGATCTGTCGATTACCGAACTATCGGCTCTGGAGGCCGTTGAGGGGATGGGTGCGCAGGTTCGGTTCTCTCGTCGGCTTCACGCGAAAACGGTTATCAACGACAATGCCGCGCTAGTTACATCATCGAATCTGACGGCCACTGCGGGTTATGGCAACTTGCCATCGCGTGCCCGCAACGAAGAACTCGGCCTACTCGTATCCGATGACGATGTGTCGGTTGCCGCGATTGCCAAAGAGTTTGAGGCAATTTGGAATTCGGCCGAGTTCCTGGGGGAGGACCTTCGTGGTGTGTCGATGATCGAATCGACGGTTGGCCGGTTTCAGTTCATCGTGGCGAAAACGGTACGAGTCGGTGAGTTCGTCACTGCGCTTACTCCTGACGAAGATGTTGCCGTTGGTCGTGTTGTCCAGTTGACGGCACTGAATCCGTCGTTTCCTGAGTTGGAAACCGATGCCGTAGTTTTGCCGGGTGGGTATCGTCCCGGACCGGGGCGTGGTTTGCCGAGTTTGGGCGCTTTGTTTTCTGATCCGTCGAAGATGCGCGGGCTTCTGATCACGACGACATTTTTCAATGACGAGTCGATGTTTCAGATTGCTGATGTTCAGGTCTTGAAGGTGCAGCCTGCCGACGAGCCGGGCCGTTTGACTGCACCGTCGGTTCCGGTATCTCCCGGTTCATTGGTGAAAACGGCGGACCGTGCAATGCTCGGTGGGTTGTTGGGCGAATCGGGCTTGGTGCTCGGTACCGTGCGTCATCATCCGGAAGTACCCGCATGTTTGAACGAAAAAGCGTTCCGCACGTTGCATGTCGCCGTACTGGGTATGACAGGGTCTGGAAAGTCCAACGCCGTGAAGCATTTGGTTCGCACGATCGTGAACGGCAACGAAGGCCACGCTTCCCGGGTGGTAATCATTGATACCCACGGCGAATACACCGCAATCGCCGATGATCTGGCGTCATCAGGGCATCACCGTGTCGAAGTTGATCTAAAGGACTGCATTACCGACGAAGGCGTGCTGAAGTCGTTGGCTGGAATGTCACGAGCCGATGCCGGCTTCACGAGCGAGATCGAAGACATCGTCGCCACGCTTGATCAAAACGCAACCGTTGATCAGTTTCTTGCCGCCACGAAAGATTACCTGAATGGTCTTCGTATGGCCGGTCCACCGTCCGACAAAAAGAAGACGGTCGAGCGGCTCGTGATGTTGATGGAACGTGCGCTTACGAAGAAGGATCGGCTGTGTGTGTTTGCTGAGCAGAAAGCAACACTCCTCGACGCAGCCACGAAGACTCCAGCCGATTTTGAAGCGGGTGGACTGTGGATTGTTGATCTTGCCGATGATGACAATGCGGGCCGCCGAGCCGAAAAGGCTGCGGCCGTTGCTACGTATGCATATCAACGAGCAAAGGGCGACCGTGCAAGAGCTGATCCGTGGCGATGTTTACTTGTGGTGGATGAGGCACACAATTACGCGCCCGAGCAGCACACCGGTTCGGTGAGTAGCGCTCGTCCGTCGTTGGATGCGCTTCATCGTGTGGCAGCCGAGGGACGCAAGTTCGGTGTCGGGCTGATTCTTGCCACGCAACGCCCAGCTAGGTTGAACAAGGAAGTGTTGAGCCAGTGCAACACACACATCGTGTTCAGGTTGGCCAACGTCGAAGATCATTCAGCGGTTGCTGCGTGTTTCGAAGGAGCGTCACGAGAAGTCTTGGCGCAGCTACCGGCACTGGAAACCGGAACCTGCATTGTTGGTGGCGCAGCGATTGCTATGGCGGTCCAAGTTGAAGTTCCAAATTTTGAGCTCAGCATCGCAATAAACAACGCAACAACCAGCGCTGGAGAATCGAAATGACCGCACTGCTGGCACCGTTCCAGGCGAAGCTTGCGGCCCGTGAGTTGTTAATGCGTCACCCTGCGGGACAGACGGCGAGTCTGTCGGCGGCGTTGATGGATGCTCAGGTTGATCTCAACCCTCATCAGGTAGAAGCTGCGTTGTTTGCGTTTCGGTCACCGTTCTCGAAAGGTGCGATTCTGGCCGACGAGGTTGGGCTCGGGAAGACTATCGAGGCCGGGTTGGTGATCACGCAACGGTGGGCTGAGCAACGACGACGGGTGTTGATTATTGCTCCGGCGAGTTTGCGTAAACAGTGGGCACAGGAACTGGCCGACAAGTTCTTCATTCGCTCAGTCATTCTGGAATCGAAATCGTTTAACGATGCAGTGAAGCAGGGAATTCGTGAGCCGTTTATGCGTTCACCGAAAGACCCGGCCGTTATTATCTGCTCGTATCAGTTCGCCGCGAAAATGGCCGATGAAGTTATGGCCACACCATGGGATCTTGTGGTGTGCGATGAGGCCCACCGCCTTCGCAACGTCTACAAGCCGGGCAACAAAATCGCGGTGGCATTACGCACGGCATTGGTGGATCGGCCGAAATTGTTGCTCACGGCGACGCCGTTGCAGAACACCTTGATGGAACTCTATGGGCTCGTAAGTTTCGTCGACGAGCACACCTTTGGTGATGTCAAGAGTTTCCGCACGCAGTATGCCCGGCTCGTTGAAGATGGTTCATTCGACGATTTGAAGGCCCGGCTTGCGCCGGTGTGTCATCGAACATTGCGCCGCCAAGTGGTGGAGTATGTGAAGTACACAAACCGTGTGCCGATCACACAGGAGTTCAAACCAACTCCCGACGAGTTGCAGCTCTACGACATGGTGTCGGACTATCTACGCCGGCCTGAGCTACAAGCGCTCCCAGCAAGTCAACGCACTCTGATGGTGCTGGTCATGCGCAAACTGTTGGCCTCGTCAACGTTCGCCATTGCCGGGGCACTAGGAAGTTTGGCTTTGCGGTTACGCGGCCAACTAAAAACTGACGACGGCGCGCAAGCATCGCTGCGTCGCAAGCTTGATGATGCCTTTGCCGATCAACTCGGTGCGGACTTCGAACAACTCAACGAGCTAGTTGATGAATGGCCGCCAGAAGGCGAAGCTGTAGTCGAACCGTTGAGTGCGTCTACCCGGGCATCGATCGGAAATGAGATTGCGGAACTCGAAGCGTTTCGTGACGTGGCGGTGTCAATCACCGAAAACGCCAAAGGCACCGCGCTGTTAAGTGCACTTACAGCCGGGTTTTCGAAGGCTGCCGAGCTTGGAGCGAAGCGGCGAGCGGTGGTGTTTACCGAATCGTGTCGTACCCAGGAGTATTTGGTGAGGCTGCTTGAAACCAACGGGTACGCCGGGAAGCTGGTGCTGTTTAACGGTTCGAACACCGATCCTGCCTCTGCTGCGACCTACAAGGCGTGGGTGCAGGAACATAAGGGTGGGTCGAAGATCAGCGGTTCAAGATCGGCCGATATGCGTTCGGCACTCGTTGATCGGTTCCGTGACGATGCCGAGATCATGATCGCAACAGAAGCAGCCGCCGAGGGAATCAATCTACAGTTCTGTTCAATAGTGGTGAATTACGACCTGCCGTGGAACCCGCAGCGTATCGAGCAACGCATCGGGCGTTGCCATAGATACGGGCAAAAACACGATGTCGTTGTCATCAACTTTTTAAACCAGTCAAACGCGGCTGAGCAGCGAGTCTTCGAGCTGCTTGACGAGAAGTTTCAATTGTTCTCGGGTGTGTTCGGTGCGAGCGATGAAGTGCTTGGCGCGATCGAATCGGGTCTTGATTTCGAACGGCGCGTTGCATCGATTTTTCAATCATGCCGAACGAACGACGAAATCGAAACAGAGTTCACGCAACTGCGGTTTGAACTCGAAACTGAAATCACCACCACGATGGACGACACCAGAAAGAAGCTTCTCGAAAACTTCGACAGTGAAGTGCACGACCGATTGAAGGTTTCGCTTCGAGAAAGCCAGGAGTACCTCAATCGAAGCGAGCAGCAACTCTGGAACCTTGCCAAGACAGGTTTGGCCGAATGTGCCACATTTGATTCGAGTCGCCTGGCATTCATTTTGAATGAATTGCCAAACACCTTCGGCAAACAGCAAGGCAAACAGAGTGAAGTCGGAGCAGCTCCACTCGGGCGGTACGCCGTGTCGAAGACAGCCGACGATGATGTGCACCGGTTTCGCAGTCAGCACCCTCTCGCTCAGTTCGTGATCCATCAAGCAGCCACCTTCAATGTTGGTACGCAACACGTAACGCTCGATTACACGAGTTGGGGGAAGTCATCTGAGGGAATCAAGACGTTCATTGGTAGACCCGGCGTAATCGAAGTTGCCCAGCTCACCGTCGACGGGGCTGATATCGAAGATCACCTGCTGTTCATTGGCGTAACCGACGACGGCGACACAATTCCACCCGATGTCGTTCGGCGAATCCTTGACCTACCGGTTTCGGCTAACTCAACCAGACTCCGAGCCATTAAGCAAGGTTCGAGCGAAGCGGATGTAGTGGCAGCACGTGTACGACACGAAGCAAGCGAGATCCTGCTTGCTGTCGGGCAGCGCCAGGGTGTGTGGTTCGATGCCGAGATGGAGAAACTTGATCGGTGGGCTGAAGATAAGCGCGCTGGGCTTAAGGCTGAACTTCGAGATCTTGACAACGAAATCAAAGATCTCAAGAAACAAGCCCGCCAAGCTGCGAACCTCCCCGACAAACTTGCCCTACAGAAGAAGATCAAAACGGCGGAAGGCAGCAGAGACCAAGCATGGCGTTCCTACGACGACGAAGCAAAAACCGTCGACGGTGCCAAGGACGAAATCATCAGCCGAATCGAAGCTCGACTCTCAAACACCGAGTCCACCGAAACCCTATTCCGAATCCACTTCAACATCACCTAAACGAGTTCTGGCCGCCATCCAACGTTGCCGAGTGAAAAAGCGGCACCGTAAGGGCGGTCACTTCGTGTCTCCGTTGCGCCGCAATGGAGGCCGCCCCGCTGTACGATCAGTTCATGTCGTATCAGCAGACGTTCCTGGGGTGTTACCCGGCGCAACGAGCCGCAGCCCTATCAGGGGTTCCGGCTTCCACGGTTTATGACTGGGCTCGCAAGGGCATTGTGATCCCGTCGGTATCAAGCGAACGAGAGAAGCTGTGGTCATACGCCGATCTCATGACACTGCGGGTGGTTGCGTGGCTGCGCTCCCCGAAGGGTGACGGCCAGGTTCGCGGAACTTCGATGACCCAGGTTCGGGAAGCATTTGCGGAGTTGTCGGCCCGGAAGATCGATTTGTGGGACGACTCGCGTCAACCGCCGAGCGCCTTGTTTGTGGAGCGAAGCGGCAAGATCATCGTGCGGACCGGTGCCGACGCGATGCAGCTCGGTGGGCAAGGGCTGATCACCGACACGCTCGACCTGCTAGCCCCGTTCGGTGAAGGCGAAGCCGTTGGTCCGGATTTGCGCCGCCCCCGCCCACTCCTGCGTATTGTGCCTGGAAAGTGTTCCGGCGAGCCGCATGTGCAGGAGACTCGTCTTACGTCGTTGACGCTCGCGGCACTGTTCGAGCGGGGTTACGACCTCGACGG
>JAYUVJ010000551.1:0-2228 GCA_043754155.1 Acidimicrobiia bacterium | reverse complement strand
GAAAGCGCTTGGCCTAAGCCCATCACTACGCCTCCATAGACCTGTCCATTGGCGCCCGTGGGGTTCAGCACTCGTCCGGAATCATGGGCCGCAGCAACCTGCAAAACCCGCACCACTCCCGTATCGCGATCGACCTTCACGCGAACCGCATGCGTGAAGAACTGGGGAGCCAAGAACGATTCGTTACCCAACCGTCCGACACATCCATCGGCTTGGACCGGAGGCGCATCGGGCGTCACACCGGAACCTCGACCGTGGAAGGTAGCGCCAGCGGTCAACGTGGCGATCGCAACATTCTTTGTGGGCGTACCTTTTACGCGGATCATTCCTTCGGCCATTTCTAAGTCCTCAGGCGCCGCTTCGAGCAGATCCGCCGCGGCAGCTTTGAGTTGTTCTCGCACATCGCCAGCAGCTTCCAATACGGCGCGCACGCTGTTAAACGTGGTTTGCGATCCACACGAACCCATGTCATAGGGGGCGGCATCGGTGTCTTGATACAGGATCGAGATATCTTCAGCGCGCATACCAAGTTCCTCAGCCACGAATTGCGGCATGGCCATAACCGAGCCGCTGCCGTTTTCTTGCGCGCCGGTCACAATGGTTGCGGTTCCGTCCTGATTGAACTTCACATAGGCCCCAGATGGGACCGCGAAACATGGCCACCAGCCGCTTGAGAAACCAATGGCTTCGTCTTCGGGAAGCTCTTGTCCGTAGCCGATCATGGCGGCAGCGGCCTCCAACGTTTCCTTCACACCGATGCGATCAAAAACCTGTCGGGTTGGGCCTTCATCGCCCTCATCAACCAACGTGTGACGACGTAGGTCAACCGGGTCCATTTTTAGGGCACGGGCCAGCTCATCCATATGTTGTTCCAGCGCCCAACAGACTTGCGGTGCCGTTGGGGCCCGGATCGATGATGACGGCTGATTGTTCGAGTAGTTCAAGTACGACTCAACCAAAATATTGGCGATCTTGTAAGGCCCACAGGCATGCATGGCCGCCATTTGGGCAAAAAAGCCTCCCTCACCGCAATAAGCACCTTTATCCAGGACCAGCTTGGCTTTGCGAGCCACCAGGGTTCCATCACGCATGGCACCGGTTTCGAATTCCAGCACCATTCCTTCGCGTCGGTGTCCAACGGCAAAGAACTCTTCACGGCGAGTGAAAACAAGCTTGACCGGACGACGTGCGATTCGTGCCAGCGCAGCAACGTGACCTTCAAAGTGAAAATCGCATTTGGCGCCGAAGCCACCACCCAGCAGCGGAACTACTACGCGCACATTGGATTCAGGAACGCCCATAGTAAGGGCAATCCCAGCGCGGGCCGCATAAGGAACTTGCGTTGAAGTCCAAACTGTGACCTTGTCACCGGTCCACTGGGCCAGAATTGCCCGTGGCTCAATCGGTACGCCTTGGACGGGATCGGTTACGTAACGGCCTTTGATGATCACGTCGGCACCAGCCATCGCTCCTGATGCATCGCCTTTCACGATGGTGGAGTAGCCGAGGGTATTGGCGTTGCTACCCAACTCATCATTGCGTGAATACGTGGACCAATCGGCATGCACGAGTGGTGAGCCAGAATCCATGGCTGCGACAAAATCGGTGATGGAGGGCAGCACCTCGTATTCAACCTCAATCAACGCAGCAGCTTTACGGGCGATTTCTTCGGTGGTGGCGGCAACCCCGGCAATGATGTCGCCCTCGAACCGCACGATGTCTTTGGCGAACAGATAACGGTCCTGCACCATGGCGCCGTAGCGAACGTCGGGCACATCGGCGTTGGTGGCTATGGCAACTACCCCAGGTAGGGCTCGGGCCTTGGTGGTATCAACTCGAACTAGCCGAGCGTGGGGGTGATCGGCGTATCGAAAAGCGGCAAACAGCTGGCCAGTAAGGGTGAGGTCTGCCGTGTACCTACCGGTGCCGTTCACTTTTTCTTTGCCGTCGGATCGGATGGCCGATACTGCCTCGGGGTAAGCCGTTGTACTTGCTGACGCTGCCATTGCACTCCTTTTGTAACTCGAACCGACCACCGTAGTGACTCCGCAGCGCAAGCGTGCGAACTACCAGCTTGGGGCTTAGAACCAGAGTTTCGACGCTTGCACGGCAAAAGAATGGGTGAGCATTTTCTGCGCAGCCCTAAACACGCTCGGTGCAGCCCCAACACCCAATCTGGAGACCTAGTGCAACCATTTTTGGAATTCGAGTGATTGATCACGTGGTAA
>JAYUVJ010000550.1:0-3162 GCA_043754155.1 Acidimicrobiia bacterium | reverse complement strand
TTGGCCGCGCCCGGTTCGTCTTCGGTGGCGACAATTACTTCCGCCCAATCAGTCACGATTTCAGAACTTGGTGCTGTTCAGGTCAAAGTCCCGTCTCTAGCGAACTTCCCATCCCGCCCTTCCCTCGCAACGCTGGACCAAATCAATCTGGCTCTTTCTGCCAAGGCAACACCAGTTCGAGTTGTACGCAAACCTGTAGCGAAGCCGTCGGCCAAGAAAAGGAAGAGGTCGCCATTCTCAAAGCCCGGCTCATCGGTGCCCGGAACCAGCGCACCAACCGTTACTAAGCCGACCTCGACTAAGCCGACCTCGATCAGTGCAGGGTCAATCGGTTTGCCCTTCGATACTGCGCCCGTTAGAACAACCACCCTGACACCGGTCACCGAGTTGGCGGGACCAGCTACATCAACCACAGCGACCACCCTGCTGACATCGGTCACCGCAACCACGTTGTCATCTCCAACTACGAATTTTATTCCGGGCACCATCGCTGCTTCGAGCCAACCAACCCTGCCGACGCTGGTTTCCGGTGCTGCGCCAACCAAACTGCCGAACCGTCGAAAACTTGATCCCAGCGCGCAACTACCCGCAGATCTCACTGCCGCTGAGTTCGTCGACGTTGTGGTTGGATGGGCGGAGCGCTACAGCGTTCGTCGTCGACAGGTGGACATGCCAGGACTGCGTGCTCGAGTGGAAGCGGTAACCGCCAACGCTGTGACTATCGCCGAGACCTATCCCGCGCTTCAACTGTACCTGGAAGCGCTTGGCGACAATCACAGCTTTCTGTACACGCCGGCTGCCGCCAAAGTGTTGTTAAACGGAACCGGCAAAAGTTTTGGGTTTCAACTGGTTGATTCGGTGATATTTCCGCTACCGGGTTCACCAGCGCTACTCGCCGGTCTTCGAGACCGTGACCGTTTGCTTGCAGTGAACGGTGAAACATATTCACGCAACATGCGCCTGAGCACCATTGGCGATACCGCAACGTTCACTGTGCAACATGGTGGTGAGGCCAGCCCAGTCACCATCACCGTTACTCGGGGCGATGTGAAAACTTCGCAACTGCCCTCGGTGAAGGCCCTTGATGATCGGCTTGGATCTATTGATCTTCCCGGTTCGACAGGGACCAATGCCGATGAGCAACTGTTTACCCAAACCGGCCAACGAGGTATACGTGACGTTGACACTGCTGGTTCTCGGTGCGGCTGGATTCTGGATTTGCGTCGCAACACCGGTGGATTCCCGTATTCGATGCTGGCGGCAATTTCGGTCTTGTACGGCAACGCGGAACTCGGCGGCACCGTTGACGTTGATGGCAATCTCACGAAGGTCTCGACCCTCAATGGGGCATTGCGGGTTAATGACATTACGGCTGTTGCAGGCTCGGTGGGCTTTCCTGCGCTTTCACAACCCAACGGGCCAATTGCGATTCTCACCTCCTCATCGACGGCGAGTGCGGGGGAACTGGCCATGGTTGGCTTTGCTGGTCGGCCCGGGGTGCGCACGTTCGGTGATGCCACGTTTGGGGTTCCTTCGGGCAACGTGGGCCGTTCTTATCCCGACGGTTCGTTTGTGGCCGTGACCAACACGCTCGATATTGACCGCACCGGACGTACCTATAGCGGCCCGCTTGCCCCCGATGAAGCAGTGGCAATGGACTGGTCACTGTTTGGCACCTCCTCAGATCCGGTATTGGTCGCGGCGACAAGGTGGGCTAGAGCACAGCCCGCTTGTAGCGTGGTCGGGCCATGAGTGATGCCAAGAAACCTTTACTGCCTGTTTTAGTTACCGAGAAGGCGAACAAGCTTGCTCGGGTCGTGATGGGCGGTGCCAAATCGGCATCCTCAGTTGCGGTATCGGCTTCTAGAAAGTCTGCGCTAGTGGCAGGCACGGCGGCGCGTAAGGTGGGGTCAAGCGCTGCCGACGCCCGTCGCACCGGTGCCAAACCGCTGACGACTCGCAAGCGTGAAGTGCCCTCTGATTTCAATATTGTGGCGGGAACCTATGACACGTTGGTCACTCGCAATCCTGGCTACCTCGATCATCTCGGCGTGAGCGCCACACGGTTGTTACTACCGAATGAAGGCGAAGGTCTACGTCTTCTGGATTTGTGTTGTGGCACCGGGCTTTCTACGGAGGCATTACAGAAGGCGTTTCCGAAAGCCACCATTGTCGGTCTTGATGCATCGAGTGCCATGTTGGATTTGGCTTGTACCAAACCCGAAATGAAAGCCGCCGGTGTTCGCTTCGTTTTGGGCGACGCCATGGATCCACGCTCAGCACTCAATGCCGAGTTGGGTGTTGAGCCGGGCGAAGCCGATGCACAATTCGATGGTGTGCTCATGGCGTATGGCATTCGCAATATGCCTGATCCCGATGCGTGTTTGGCCGTTCTACATTCGATACTCAAACCCGGGGCGCCGATTTGTTTCCATGAATACTCAGTAGCGGATTCACCACGAGCCAAGGGCACCTGGACCACCGTTGCCTGGGGAATCATTATCCCAAGTGGACTTATTACATCGCGACACACTCGGATCTATCGATACCTATGGCGCTCGGTTATGGATTTTGATGGCAAGAAGGCCTTCGAGAACCGTTTACGCTCTGCTGGATTTGTAGGTGTGCATACTGAGCCTATGGATGGTTGGCAGAAAGACATCGTACATAGCTTCCTGGCCACCGAACCGGCTGCTGGTGCTGGGGTTGCAGCGTGAAGTTTCCCTCGTTGGGGGTGAAGCCTGCTGGGCCGGTTGGTGCCAATGACCGCAAGGCTCACCTGGTTTCTCGACCTGTCGTTGTTGGGCAGCCGGTTCGTTTGGGTGCTGGGGAGCTCAGGCACGTAACGGTTGTTGGTGGGGGTCTTGGCGGTGTGGCTGCTGCGGTTTCTCTCGCCGAGCGGGGAGTTTCGGTAGCCCTGCATGAAGCCGGCCCGGTTCTCGGCGGACGATTGTCTTCGTGGAGCGATCATCTCGCTACCGGTGAACCAATGCAGATGGAACGCGGATTCCATGCGTTTTTTCGTCAGTACTACAACACACGAAATTTGCTCCGACGCGTTGATCCGGCATTGCGCTTTCTCAAACCTTGTGATGATTATCCGCTCTTCGGCCCCAACGGTTCGTTTGAATCCTTCACCGGCCTTCCCAAGAAGCCCCCGTT
>JAYUVJ010000549.1:0-15244 GCA_043754155.1 Acidimicrobiia bacterium | reverse complement strand
CCAGTCGTATCGAGAATTGGCTGGACCGCTGCCAATCACCCCGGGCACCGGGTTGGTTCCCGGAGCGGGACCCGGGGTCGGGGCTAGGGGTCTCTGCACCTCGATCACATAGTTCGCTCGAAACGCGTTTCTTCCTCGATCCGTCGTGCTTGTAGCCCCTACGTCACGAAGTGCCCGCCCTGCGACGTTTCGTCCTGAGGTTTTTGTTGATGCAAGGAAACTCGAGTGTTGGCCGAGCAACTCGGTGCTGTTGATGTGCAACGACTTGGTCGCCGCACCGGTCGTCTTCATGCATTTCGGCGACGACTGGATAGAACCGATGTTGCTTGATCGTTTTGACACGTGAAAGCGAATTTAAGGAACAAGATCTAACTGGGCTAATTGGTTCAGCTCCGCTCATCCCACCTCCCGATCACTCTGGCGGTCCAACCACGGTTATCGACCGCATCTGTTGGCAGTAGTCGTGAGAGTTCGTGACACGGGGAGTGATCAGTTGCGATCCCTCGCCACCTTCAAACCCCCAACCGCAGCGTCACGAACATTCTGGTCGGAGTGGTCTATCGAAGGCTCAACGGATTGATGCGGTAGTGAAGAGCAGCTAACCCACGGACGGATTAATAGGTGCGCTGGCAATTACCAATGCAGCAGCGAGCTCGGCCAAATCTGCATCGCTAAGACCAAGCTCACCTTGCAGAATTTCGGTGTTGTGTTCACCGAATAGTGGTGAGTGCCGACAGGGTGCTGGGCGTGCGGTGGCCAGGGGCCAGAGTGGTCCCTGTTGGCGGTACGAGTGCATACGTGGATGCGGGATTTCGCGCCAAAAGCCGTGATCGTTGAGTTGTGGATCTTCCAAAACCGTGGTGGTGTCAAGGACTCGTCCCGCAGGAATTCCTCTGCTCTGCAAGGTATCCATGGCAACTTGCGAATCAACTGAGCTCATCCATGTGCTGATGCGCGTATCGATGAGATCGTGGTGCTTTATTCGTTCTTCGTAGTGATATGCGCGCATAATATTATTGGGTTCCATGTCGAGGGCACCGCAAAGACTGACCCATTCCGCATCGTTACGAATGGAGATCACAACCCATTGATCCTCACCTGCTGCTTGGTAGGCCCCCTGAGGTGCGAAGCGGTCACTACGCACACCGCGGTGCATCGGGGTTTCACCACGGCCAGCAGCCACAAACGCTTCTCCAATTAGCGTCATAGCCACTTCGCGCTGGGCTAGGTCAATGTGGCAGCCAACACCGGATCGTTGCAAGGCAAGAAGTCCCATCGCCATGGCCGCAACCCCGGCTGTTCCCGCCACCGGATCGCCGTAGGAAAGCCCAGTCTTAAACGGTTCACCGTCCCCGTAGCCCGAGAGCGACGCAAGTCCCGACATCAATTCGATCACCGGCCCAAAACCAACGTAACTAGCATCCGGGCCGGTTTTGCCAAAGGCCGCCATGCTCAACACCACGAGCTTTGGATTGACAGCATGCAGAACTCCCGGACCCACCCCCAACTTGTCGAGCACGTCGGCACGGTAGTTTTCAATCAGCATATCGGCACGGGCGGCGAGGCGAAGTAGCAGTTCACGGCCGGCGGGTTGGGCCAGATCCAGCGTGAGCGAACGCTTGTCTCGGTTATAAGCGTTGAAATAGAACGCCGAATTCCAAGGATCTTCAATTCCTGGCTGATCAATAAGCGTACGTATGTTGTCCCATGCCGACGGTGACTCGATTTTGATGACGTCGGCACCCATTTCGGCCATACGCAGTGTAGCAAACGGTCCGGCCCACATCATGGTGAGATCCAGTACTCGCAGTCCATCCAGCGGTCTTGAGAGTTCAGCGTCTGGCAAAATCGCTGAGCTCGCTGAGCTCGCTGAGCTTGCTGGGTGCGCTGAGCTTGCTGGGTGCGCTGAGCTCGCTGGGAGAGCCGTTGCCGTTAGCGACGGTGAAGCGGTTCTCCATCCAAACCCGGGAAAGGGCCGAGCGGGAAGGTGCGTGATGTTGCTCGGATCGGTTTCGGTGTTGAGTGAATCAAAAAACCCTCGCTCATGAAGCCCGGCACTGGACAACAAATCAAGCGGGGTTGTGGCCGTGCCAATCGGGACGCGGGTCGCCAAGGAAATGTCTTGCAATTCCGCCATGGTTTTGTCGGCGAAGTAGAGATACAACTTCACCGTAAGTTCTTCTTCATTTTCTGGCAACAGCCGTTGTAACGGATCGCGAAAACGGGGATCATCGAGTTCAGGATCGTTTAACAGAGCGAACAGTGAAGGAATCTGTCGAGCTAGCGCAAAAACGCCAGCCCAGCCGTCGGCGCACGGATACACGGCCCAAATCGCCCGCGTGTGATTGCCTAAGCGAGCTATCTTCACCCCGGTGTAGGAAGTGAGCGGGCCGTAATATTCCAACATGCCAGCCGCACACTCTTGACCGGAGATATCAACCAGTTGGCCTCGTCCATGGCGCTGTACCCCAAGCCAAGAAGTGGTGGCAGCGGCGAAAGCGTTGAGCCCGCAAGCGCGTAAGCATGATTACCACCGGTGAGGAGCGGACTGCGTTCGGAATCACCCGTAAGCCCCATAATCCCACCAAGAGCAAACGCGGTGGCGTTGGTATGTTGCACGTTCGCATACGGTCCATGAAGGCCAAAGGCTGCAGCCGAAACGATGACTTGCTGTAGGTTCGCGGCGCGTAGCTGGTGCCAGTCGATGCCGAGTTGGTTAAGTTGATAGGGCTGTAAGTCGCTCACGATGATGTCGGCTTGCTGGAGTGCTTCGTGCAGCCCCGCGACCTCCAGCGCATGCTTGCCGGTGTGAAGGTAAAGCCGCTCGTCGTTGCTGATTGGGGTTGGCCCATCCCAGTCAAGGCGTTGCACGCATGCGCCGTACCCCTGCAACAACCGACCTGGTAATCCTGCGGCATAGGTGCCGGAAAGCTCAACAACACGAACACCGTCAAGCGGCAGCAACTGATTCACCCCTTCACCGTATCGACCGCCCGCTGATTCCGCCAGAACGCAGGTATTGACCTTTTGGTTGGCTAGGGGTTTCGCAGGTCGTGGTAAATAGTTGTGCCGACCCAACCAAGTGCTTTTGCGATACGGCTACCAGGCGTTGTTGGCTTGCCTGCAGGTGTTGCCAATCTCGCTCTGGTTGCTTGAGATCACTTGTCCGTCCGTGTGACAGAGTCGGCCCGGGGGTGTTTGCGCAGCTGCTACCAGTCGGTGGGCACGTAATCCTTGAGGAACTGGCCCCACACGTGCACACCCGTATTGGCCCCGTTGATGATCGGATCGACGATACGAGCGGCACCATCGACAATATCGAGGGGTGGATGAAAGTTCTGCTCCAACGTTTTACGTTCAGCAATATGCGCAGCATCTTCATCGCTCACCCAACCCGTGTCGACGCTATTCATATGAATCCCGTCGGCGTGATAATCCGCAGCCGACGTACGAGTCATCATGTTCAGCGCAGCCTTGGCCATATTGGTGTGGGGATGCCTCGTGGTTTTCATCCGCCGATAAAACTGACCCTCCACGGCCGAAACGTTGACGATGTGCTTATCGCGATTCGGTGTCCGCAGCATCAAGGGTTTTAAGCGCGCATTCAAAATAAACGGAGCAACGGCATTCACCAATTGGGTTTCCAGCAACTCAACCGACGAAACCTCAGCCAGCGTGAGCCGCCACGAATTGCGATCCCTCAAGTCCACCTGTTGCAGATCTTTATCAAGCACGCCTTGGGGAAACAGATGGTGTGAGGTATCGCGGTCACTGGGCAGCAGGGGAATTTGCGACATCTCAGCAGAACACACGGTTAAATCTCTAGTGACCAGATCGGTACTGGCGATTTCAGCTACGGGCAACATATCGTAACCACGCATACCTTCAAGCTTTCCCACTAGCGCTCGAGCTGCTGGTGGCATGTTACTTTCTGCCGACGTTTCTAACTCCATCATGTGCTCATAGAACGCGGGTGGACGTCGCACCGTTTGGCATGCGTTGTTCACGATGTAATCGAGGCGATCGGTTTTCGTAGTGAGGTTCTGGCAGAACGCTTCAACGCTCGGTGTATGGCGCAGATCGAGCCCATAGATTTCGAGTCGATGGCCCCAATCTGCGAAGTCCGGTTCGGCGAAATATCTCAACGCTGAGTCGCGGGGGAAACGGGTAGTAACAAACAGCATGGCACCGGCCCTGAGCAGTTTGATGCCCGCTTGGTAGCCAATCTTTACGCGGCCGCCGGTGAGGAGAGCCACTCGTCCCCTGAGATCGGCTGATTCAGAACGTTTCAGGTAATTCAGCTCCGAGCATTCGGGACAAAGTTGATCGTAGAAAAAGTGCACCTGCGAGTAATGCCGTTTGCACACATAGCAATGTGTCGGCTCGATAGCCTCGCGAAAATCAGGGTCGTCTGTTGTGCCTGCTTCGCCTACGTTGATTGAGGGATACACATTTGGCGTCGTAAACACCGGCTTGGCCCTCAGTGCACGAATGCCCGATTCGGCCAACACCGCTTGATGACGCTGCGCTTTCTCGGCTTCACGTTTGCGTTTCTCCATCCGAGCCCGTCGGCGACGTTCCTCGGGGTCAGGCTGGTAGACCACGCCCGCAGCCGTGATGAACCGCATCTTGTCTTCGTCACCAAGCGCATCCAACACCGAACGGTCCCGAGCCATCGCTTCTAGAAGGATGGTCATCTCACGAATCTGCTCCGCAGTAACCATCACTACTGCCACCGGCTCTGACGAAGATTTGCTCAACACGACCCTACAAACTATTCGACATTCTGCTCGCGGCGAACCTCGTGACTGATGAAAGGGAAGCCCCGTTGTTGGCCCGGTTCTCCTCGTTCTTCAAGAACTCCAGCCTCCACCAAGGCAAGAACCATGTCATGCAGAACTGGGCCGATCGAGCCTCAAGCCCAAAAGGTCCTTGGGCTCGTGACAAGTCTGAACTTTCGAAGAGGCCGAGAGTTCGACCAAGGCAGAAGGCGGCAAAATCCGATGCCACTAAGCAATCATCGACCAGCAGACCACGATGATGGTTTCTTCGCGGAGTCGGCCTGGCAGCAAGTGATTGTCTGCCAGCTTAGGAAACGTCCTAAGTAGCCCAGCCTCCGGCGTAGGGAAAGAATTGGGCGGTCGCGAAGCGGCTGGAACCGTCGAGGAAAGTAGCGCAGAAGGAGGCGAATTCAGCCATGGTTCCCAGACGTTTCATTGGGACCATCGATTCCACTCGGGCGCGGTCCTCAGGGGTTTCCACTCGGTTACCTCGGAGGAATTCCGGGAAGTCCATAAAGTTGGTGCCAACCACGTTGAGTTGCACACCGGAAGCAGCAACCTCTAGGGCAGCCGATTGCAATAGCACCGTCGCGGCACTTCGAGTTGCGGCATAGACCGAGGCACTTGGGGTTGGGCGTAACGCAGTGGCACTGGTGGCCACCAGAATCTGGCCATCCCCCTGGGCAACCAACGTGGGAAGCACAGCCTGCACAAACTGAAAGGGTAAAACAACATTTCCGTGAAACGCGCCTTGCAGATCATCTGTGGACATACGACTGAACTTGCCTAAGGCGATTCGACCCGACGAAAAGAACACCGAATGAAAGGATCCAAAAACCGATTTTGCCTTGTCGACCATTTCCGCTCCGAGTTCCGGGCCGAAGTTACCCATCGTTGGCTCACCATCGTGTTCGGGCCCAACGATCTCTACATGAGCACCAAGCGATCGCAACAACGACTCCAACCCAGCATCGGGTGATGCCAGAACAAGGTCATACCCTCGAGCGGCGAGAAGCAGCGCCAACTCCGGCCCAACGTAGGAACCAGCTGGAGCAATCAAAGCAACACGACGTTCAGGCATCCCCTCGTTCTAGACCCTTCTCGCACCCAAAGCAACCAGACCGCCGTGCCAAAGACCTGAAACCAGCAGTCGACTAGGCATCGGCGAATGCTAGTTCCGAGAGAGCGAACCAATACCTATCGGAAGAACGCAACCAAGGTCGGTGCGGTTTTCACCCGACTCATGCCCTAACGCCCCGAACAACGTCATAACCACGTGTCGAGGACGCCCAAATCACCCTATTCAGCGCCCCAGGGGCATGTCTAAGATTGCTTTAGGCGTAAGGCGAATTCCGGGGCATACCCGAGGCGCAAGCTCCACCGAGCAACCAGCAAAACCCAGCCAGGATGAACACCGCTTTGAAGTTGCCGTTACGATCCGCCATCCAACCGCCGAGGCGCGGACCAACCGTTTGCGCCACTCCGAAACACAGCGTCACCACACCAAAAGCGGCAGAGAAATCTTGCGGCCGAGTGTTGTCGCCAATATGAGCAGCCAAACTCACCACCGCCCCCGACATGGACATGCCGAAGAGCAATCCACCAAGGGACACAAACGGTTCGCGCCCCGTAAGTACCGTGAAGCAGGGAAGTGCGGCACACAGGTAACAGCCAATCATGGTGGTGCGTCTACCAATACGATCGGACAACCGGCCAATAGTAAGTGCACCCAAGGCTGAACCCGTACCGTAAAAGGCGAACACTCGCGTGGCGTGGCTGTTGGTAAAGCCCGCGTCTTGCACCAATGCCGCAACTACAAATACGGCATACAGCACATAGCCAAGGCCGAAACATGCGTACGCGGCAGTCGGCGCCCAGTAACGAGGAACTTGACGCAACACCGACAACTTGGGCGGAGCACCGGCGAATACGGCAACGGGTTTTATCATGCGGAACGCGTATACCGAGGCAAGCACACCGATCGCCCCTTGCACCCCCCAAACTTGACGCCACGCCTGCGGATCATCGACAACGTTCCGCACCACATTGGTGAGCAGCGTCGCCAAAACAATGCCGATACCAATCCCCGCGCTTGTCATACCCATGGCAAAACCGCGACGGTGCGGGGGAAACTGGGCTGCCGAAATACCCGGTGCCGGAACCCAACTCGCCGCGCCGCCCAGACCACAGAACATCATGCCCAGCAGCAACACCGATGTGCCCGGAGCGATGGCCAACAAGATGATGCCAAGAGTTGCCAGCACAATGCCCGTCTGCAGAATCCGATGTGCAGCAACACGAACCGATACCGCACTGGTGACTGCCGCGCCCACCGCATAGGCGCCCAGGTTCATGGTGCCTAGCCATCCCGCTAAGCCGTAGGAAACTTGGAGATCCTTTTTCACCGCCGGCAGCAACAATCCAAAGGAGAACCGTCCGAAACTCTGACCGACCACGCAACCAAGCACCACAGCGCTCACCACCAGCCGGGCCGTGGAAGCTTGCACCGGCTCCACAGCGGTTGGGTTGGCCCGTTTGGGGTCTGCGTTTTTCACCGGTCCATGCTTCCACAGGGACGAAGAACCTCCAAGGAGAGTCGTTCAGCGGCACGTTCAAGGCGGTGCGCTGCACCATTCCTAGCAGGGCTGTCCGATCAAATTCTTTGGGCCTAAGCAGTTCGTTGTACCGCGCCGCTGACGGTGTCCAACGTGCCGGTCGCTTAAGGTCAGGGCATGGGAACCATTGAATACATCGGAGAACTCTGCGGCTGGCGTTGCTGGATTTGCGATGAGCCGGTGAAGATCGATGCCGCAGCCAACGACGATCAAGGGTCAAGCCTCGACCGCTGCGAAGTGTTCATGAAACCGTCGAAGAAAAAGCAAGAAGTTGAAGAACGTCTCGCTCATCGCCGATGCAATACCAAAAAGGGAGCAATCAAGCCAGTAATAAATTGGCCAGAAAACTTCATCCTGTTTGATCCGGCACCAATCATTCAGTCGGCCGAGCGACTCATTACCAAAGGTGGGCGTGAAATGGTGGCTCGCTGCTCCTCCAAAGCTGATGCGAACGAAGCGGGAATCTGGCTGCAAGACCGCTTGCACCGCCTCGTTCCCAGTGTCGATTTCTCCATCCGTATCGATGAAGGTGGCGGCCAATATCTCCTTTCCTTGCTGGCCCCACGTCCGTGAAATAACCCGTCCACAAAACTTCGACGTACCTACTTCGTTCTCACACGGCGCCACGCCGTAACTATTGAGATCGTTCGTCTGTCGGACGCGAGTTCGGAGATTACGAAAACGGTGTCTCGACACGCGGCGATCACCCGGCTGTTGGTACCAATTGGGTTCGATGCCCGCTCGGCGATAAGTTTTTGGCGGAGGTTCTTTCATGTCCCAACCAAATGCCATTCAATTACGCGCCGCAGTTGAGGCTGCGGACTTGCGCGTGTTGGCTATGTCGCTGTTTCACATCACCGGCGATCGCCGTTGGCTGGAACCTCCGTTTCGGCCCCGTCGCGATGTTCAGCTCGTAGCGAATCCCCATGCCGGGTTAAGCGAAGAAGCACAAACCCAGATTCGCGAAGCGATGATTGCCGCGTTGGCCGACGGTGTCCCGACCCCCATCATTGATGATCCCGGCGCAGAAGTCTTTGCCGAAATGATGAACGTTTGCCTAGGCGAAATTGTTCCGAGCGAATACGTTCCCATGGTCCGTCAAGACATGGGATTCGAGAACGGTGAACCGCACTGGCAACTGCCCAATCCTGCCGAAGCGCTCAACAAGTTTGCAGCCGGTGTGGATACCCCGGTATTGGTCATCGGTGCCGGAATATGCGGCCTAACACTTTCGGTCAAGTTGGCCCAGCTTGGCATCGGGCATACCGTGATCGAAAAGAATGCTGATGTGGGCGGTACATGGTTTGAAAATCGTTATCCCGGATGTGGAGTAGACACCCCGAATCAGTTCTACTCGTTTGCTTTTGCGCCCAATCCCGACTGGGGTTTTCATTTCTCGCCTCGCAATGAACTACAGAAGTATTTGCAGGACGTCGCCGATCGTTTCGGCCTCCGCGATCGCGTCCAATTTCATACCGAGCTAGTGGCGGCCACGTGGGATGAAACGGGACAACTCTGGACTGTAACGCTGCGCGATTCCTTGCGATCGGTGGGAAGTACCGGTAGCGAACCAGTTCAGCTTCCTCAACCAACTGAACGGACCCTCACGTGCCGTGTGTTGGTAGCGGCGATTGGTCACTTCAATCGACCCAACGACATCACCTTCCCCGGCACGCAAGACTTCAACGGCGAGGTGTTCCACTCAGCTCTTTGGCCAGAGAATCTCGATCTCACCGGTAAACGGGTAGCTCTGGTTGGCACCGGCGCCACAAGCGTGCAGATTGCTCCGGCCATCGTCAAACAAGTAAAGTCGCTTACGATCTACCAACGATCACCCCAGTGGGTCCGCGAAGTGCCGGGTATCAACGATCCCGTTTCGCAGAGCACACCCTGGCTCCTAGCCAACGTTCCGTACTACGAGAAGTGGATGCGTTTCACCCAGTTTTGGCGGTACGGCGACGGGCTTCTCCAGTGGTTGCGAAAAGATCCGCAGTGGCCTCACCCAGATCGATCACTGAATCGAGTCAATGATCGTCATCGCCAAGAAACCACTGCGTACATACAATCCGAATTAGCCGGACGTGAAGACCTCATCGCTAAATGTCTTCCCGATTACCCACCCTATGGCAAAAGGATTCTGCTTGATAAAGGTTGGTACAAAACGCTCGTACAGCCCCATGTGGAGCTGGTAACTGAAGCGATCGACCATCTGGACAACACCTCGGTTATTACAAATAATGGCATTTCCCGCGAGGCCGATGTGGTGATCATGGCCCTGGGTTTCTCCGTAACTGATCTTGCCGCTCGGCTCAACATCACTGGTAAAAACAACCAAGCTCTTGCCGATGTGTGGGCTGATGACGATCCGCGCGCCTACTTGGGAATCACCGTCCCCGGATTCCCCAATCTGTTCTGCATGTACGGGCCCAATACAAATACGGGCCACGGCGGCAGCGGGTTTGGTTTGGCCCAATCACAATCGCGCTACATCACCGCAGCGATCACCTTGCTTACGGAAATCAAGGTGACCTCTATGGAATGCAAACAAGCAGCGCTGGATGAATACATTGATCGGATGGACACAGAACACCAAGAACTCATCTGGACACATCCTGGTATGTCCACGTACTATCGCAACACCAGCGGCCGCGTAGTTTCGGTGATGCCTTGGCGCTTGGTCGACTACTGGAACATGACTGAAAAGCCCGAACCGGCCGACTTCACGTTCGTGTAACCAAGCCACACCGCTGACAGTGCTAAACGAGAGCTGAAGCCAAAGACACAGGTATATTCAGATGGCGTGCACCGATGCTTCAATTAAGGTCTCTGCATGGGAAAAACCATTAGCCACGAAGTCCTCGCCGCTGCGGAGAAGTATTCGACAACCTTCATCCCCGATCAATTCACCGCAGCACCCACCCGCCACTTAGTGGTTCTTACGTGCATGGACGCCCGGCTAGATCTTTTTCGTCTCTTAGGCCTGGCCATTGGGGACTCGCACATTCTTCGTAACGCAGGTGGACGAGCAACCGACGATGCAATTCGCTCACTGATTCTTTCCTCACACTTGCTAGGCACCCGCGAATACGTAGTTATCCATCACACTGGCTGCGGGCTGCACAACATCACTAACGAGAAAATCAGTGATCTGGTTGAGGACGCCACGGGAACGCGTCCGAACATCGATTTCGCGCCATTTGACGATGTTGAAGTGAGCGTCGCAATTGATGTCGAGCGAATCCGCACCTGTCCGCTACTGCCTACCGACGCCGTCGTGTGGGGGGCCGTCTATGACGTTCACACCGGCACTCTCCGCGAAATTGTTGAGCCCACCGCCGTTACAAGAATCTGAAAAACGGGAACAAAAAGCCCGGGCGTAACGCCCGGGCTTTTCACATTTCGCAGCACCCAACGGCGCTGTGATGACTACTTCAGGCCGATGCTCGCATCAATGTAAGCGTTCGTCGCTACATCTTCGGGCTTGAGGCCGTCCTTGATTGGGGCGTTACGGGTTGCGTAAATCGGACCAGCGGCATCAATGATCTTTTGGATCTTTGGCATGTCAAAGTTGCCGATGGTGGCATCTGGGCCATTGCTGATGATGGAGTCACCGAAGGACTTGTCGTAAGCCGAGGTAGCAGTTTCTGCGGAGTAGCTCCAGTCATTGCCCTGTCCCTTTACGATGGCCACGATCGAGGCATTGGTAGCTGCGGGATCAGCCTTGTAGGCAACTTGAGCAGCCTGGACCATGGGAACGAAGGCCTTGAGGCAAGCGTCGTACTTAGTCATTGTTTCTGGCTTTACGGCCAACGGCTCAGCGTAAACATCCCAGCCGGTGTCGGCAACGAGTTGGTAAGCAACAGGCTTCTTCCAACCATCGATATCGTGCTCGTACTGCCATGGCTCTGCGGTGGAGAAGCCCTGTTGAGCAGACTTGCCACCATCGGCGATGAACTTCGAAGGCGAACCGTCGTAGCCACCATCGGCCTGAGCCTTATTGAGAATTCCCGAACCGGTGAGGTAGTCCATATAGGCAGCACCATCGAAGTAGCGGACCTTCACAGCTTTTGATTTGAGATCGGCAATGGTCTTCACATCTGGGTAGGTGGCGGGATCCCACATGATCATCTGGGGGCTGCGCTCGCGAGGAGCAACAACGGCAACGGTTGGACGATCCTTGGAGTTCTGTACGCCTTCGTCGGTGGAGACGTATCCGGCGAAAATATCATTGGATGTGTACATAAGGTCAGTGGCTGATTTGAAGTTCACCGCACCGCCTCCTACGCGAACTTCCATCATGATGCCGGTGTCGGAACCGTCGCGTGGATCCATCAGCTTCGATGTGTACTTGGTGTTTTCGATCTTCCCGCCGGGGGCAGCAAGAACGTAGAGCTCGTTGTGGTCAACCTCTGGGTACCAGTCAGTCTGGACAACAAGGGGATCAGGGCAACCAGCAGTCTTCAGTGAGCCAGCTCCGCCGCCAGCAGCCGACGCCGCGGCAGCAGTGGTTTCAGCAGCTGGAGCAGCCGCCGTAGTTTCGACAGCAGCAGCCGAGGTTTCAGCAGCAACTGCGGCGGAGGTTTCTGCAGCAACCGCGGTTGTTTCAGCGGCAGCTGTGGTGGTGTCAGCAGCCTTGTTTTTGCTACACGCAGCTAGTGTCGATAGTGATAAAACGCCAACAGCGACGAGGCTCAGGGGACGGGAGAGACGCATTTGGTGGTGGTCCTTTCGGGGTTTGGTGCTCAGGTGGTAGAGAGTGTTTCCGGTAGGCAGGTAATCGTAAAGCTGTTTTTAGTAGGAACTGCGATTTGAAGGGAAGAGAAAGACTGATGCATTTTTCTGGCAATCATCAACGGATCAACGTTTTGTGTTGTGCCATTTGCCGATGATGATATTGCGGAGCGCACCAAACAGTGCAAACACCACGAGGCCGTAGAGCGACGTGATGAAGATTGCCGCATACATTTGGGGGTACCAGCCACGATTGTTGTAAAGGTTGATAACTCCCCCGAGACCTCGGGGACCATCCTTAAAGTAAATCTCGCTCACAATGGCACCAATCACGGAAAGCCCCGCCGAAATGCGGTAGCCCTCAAACATGGCAGGAAGTGCCGCAGGAAATTCAAGTTTTTGAAGCCTCGTACCGGTACTAGATCCATGGAGGGTGAAGAGATCATGCATACCGGGGTCGGGGGATTTGAGCCCGAACAACGTGTTCACGATGATCGGAAATACTGCAATAAGTACGCATACTAAGGTACGGGACATGTAGCCACTACCGGTAAAGACATAAAACAACGGAACCAACGCAATAATGGGAATCGTCTGCAACGCAACGGCGTAGGGGTAGGTGGCCTTTTCAATCCAAACCGCTCGGCTCATGATCACCGCAAGAACAGTGCCAATAACGATGGCCAAGAGCAGTCCACCGATTGAGGTTCGAATGGTCGAACTGAGCGCCTGGAGGAGCTGCCCTGGATTCTTGGGCTCACCTTTTTCCGTAAACCCATGAGTGATGACGTCCCACGGGTACGGGAGCAGAGCACGGCGATAGGAAGCCATAAAGAACTTATGAACAACACACCAAGCACCCAAAAATGCTACGAACACGAACACTGGAGGTCCATACTCAAGAGCGAAATTTCGTTTCGCTTGTACGGCCATCGGCGGAGGTAATTCATCCACACTCAGGCCGGCACGACCCTGTTCGGTCGCGGCAGTTTGACTAGCACTGGGAAATCCGATGGACGTCATGCGTGCGCATCCCGCAGAGCATGGTTTATCGCGCCAGTTAAGGCCGCAAACTCAGCGGTGTACCGAAGATCTTCAGTTCGGGGATACTCAAACGGAATGTCAAACGAGGCGATTATTCGGCCAGGACGTGCCGACATCACTAGTACCCGCGTTGACAGGTAGACCGCTTCGCTAATCGAGTGAGTAATAAATAGGCCCGCAAACCGTTCGTTGCCAAACAACAACATCAGTTCCGTGTTGAGCCGATCGCGAGTAATTTCGTCGATTGCACCAAAGGGCTCATCAAAAAGGAACACGCCCGGCTTCAAGGTTAAGGACCGAGCCAACGAGCAGCGCATCTTCATGCCTCCCGAAAGCGACCGCGGATAATGACCCTCGAACCCGGTTAATCCCACCAAGTCGATGCATTCCTGAACAATGGTTGCTCGCGCAGTTTTGGGAACGCCATTGAGCTCTGCAAAAAGTTCCACATTGCGTCGTACCGTACGCCAGGGCAGCAGCGTGGCATCTTGAAACACGTAGCCGATGTTGTTGGTATCAACCGCCAGACGGCCGCCACTGATCGTTGTGAGGCCCGACGCCATCTTGAGCAGCGTTGACTTCCCACAACCCGATGGGCCGATAATGGAGACAAACTCGCCGGGGTTGACGCTTAGCGTGGCGTCACCAACCGCGTGAGTCCCATCGGGGAACACCTTGGTCACATGGTCGAAAACCAGCGCTGCTTCTCCCGAGAGAGGAGCGCTAATCGCAACTTCGGATGAGGTCAAAGCAGACATTGCACCGACATGTTAGGAGGAGTAGCGGTTAACGGAAAATTGCAGGCTGTTAAGAGTTCATTTCGTGGTGCCTTGACCGGTCTCAACCCCCACGCCAGACGGCGCAGACTCACACGACAGGTAGCCTGTTCTACCAGCTGAACTGGGGAAATATTCTTGGCGTTCCCCATCGGTCTGATCCGATCTATACAGGTTTCAGCCTTCAGCGGGGGGCTAGATCGATGATGGCTTCATGCTCGATTGCGGCAACAACGCGACCGTTAACCCGAACCACCACATCGGCGATCGCTCTCTCCCCACCTCTCGTAAAGCGCTCAATGACGTTCGAGGAAATTTCTGCTTCAGCCCCGTCGGCAACCGTAGCGAACTGACGAACGATGCTGCGGGTATGGATCCACGAACCCCGGGCCAGCTGGCGGTGAAAAACATAGTTCCCAAGGGAGGGCCATACTCCCGGGTGCACTAACCCGGCCCTGGCGCACTGATCATCGAGATTGCCCGAGCGAACCGCATACTCCGAACCGTATTCCCCCTCAAGGCGCAGATGCACGATCTCCAATTGCTCGCCGGGCCTTGCCGATCCGGAGGGATGTGGTTGTGGTCGATGTTTACGCCAAGCCGAAACGGTTACTAACGGACGTGCCGAACGGGCCACCCAAGCTTCAACGGTCACACCTTTGTTCACACCTTTGTTCACGCCATTGTTCTCGCCATTTCTCAAGTCTTTGTGTTTAGCTTTGGGTTTGGCTTCGTGTTTGGCTTCGTGTTTGGCTTCGTGGTCCGCTTCGGCGTCGTCTTCGTCTTCGATGGGTTTCAACGGAAACGCCACCTGGTCACCGTCGAACACGGGGGCACGAAACTGGACTTCGGCCTCACCGGTCGAAAGCCAGTCCAACCCGAAATGTTCAACCACCGGGTGCAGGCAATAGGCGTAGGACGTAACGCCAGCAACCAACGCCCTTTCAAACCCCGCAGCCCTCGCACCCTCATCAGTGTGAATGGCGTTGTTGGCGTGTTCGGGCAGATTTCGCGCCACGATCGACCACGCATCCGGGTTTGACGCAACGTCAGAATTTGTCTTCACGTTTTCATCGTAGGCACCCCGAGGCTCGCGGACTGACTCCGTTGTATCCAATCTGCTAGGTGCGCGTTCTAGGTGCTCGTTCTGAGTACCCGTTCTGGGTGCTTGTTGTAGGGTCCGGTTTTTGTCATACCGGTTCGCTAGGTTTTACCCATGGACTTTTCGTTGCGTTTTCCGGGGGATATCGATGCTGTGATTTTCGATGTCGGTGGGGTATTCACCGTTCCCTCACAC
>JAYUVJ010000548.1:0-6739 GCA_043754155.1 Acidimicrobiia bacterium | reverse complement strand
CGCGTTCGGAAACGTGAAAGCTCTGTGCACTTATGGAATCGATAGCGGCGATGTTTGGAGCTGAAACTATGGCTTGCACCTTCGGAAAGCTCCGCAAATCGATGCTTTCAATGCCGAGCGGTTCACTGGCCATGCTGGCCGCTTGGGTGATCGGAGTTTGGTTGGCCTCTGGAGTAACCGCCGCACTCAAAACATTGGCTTTCTGCCCGTAGGCTGGCGTGGCCAAGGTGGCGAGCGCGAGAGCAGAAACGATCGGAACGAACCCCACGATCGCAAGCCTTTGAAGTCGATGTCGGTTCATCGCACAAGTCCTCGGCGAGCAAAACCATTCTCGGACCGAAAGGATTCCGCGTTGAACTCGATACCGAATCGTTTGATCTTCGATTCGAAGGATGGCCGAATACCGGTTGGGATGATCTTGGCGATGTAGCGGCCGTTGGCGTCGAGCCCTTCGCTAAAGTCAGTGGTGAACAGTTCGTTGAGCTGCACCACGGAGCTTTCCATTCCCGCAACATCGCTCACCTCCACTACTCGCCGAGTGCCATCAGAGAGTCTTTCGATATGCACGATGAGATCAATAGCCGAGGCCATTTGTTCGCGGATCGCAGTCACGGGCAAATCCATGCCAGCCATTAACACCATGGTCTCGATACGAGCCAGAGCGTCTCGAGGGGAATTGGCATGCAGAGTGGTAAGTGATCCCTCGTGGCCGGTGTTCATGGCCTGGAGCATGTCGAGCGCTTCGGCGCCGCGTACTTCGCCCACCACAATTCGATCAGGCCTCATACGAAGCGCGTTGCGAACGAGATCTCGAATAGTGACAAGGCCCTTGCCTTCGATATTGGGCGGACGGCTTTCAAGGCGAATTCGGTGGCGTTGCTGGAGCTGCAATTCCACCGCATCTTCGATGGTGACCACACGTTCTTCTTCGGGGATGAAAGACGACAGCCCATTGAGGAACGTGGTCTTGCCTGAACCAGTGCCTCCGCTCACCACCACAGTGACCTTGGCTTTAACGCAGGCTTCCAGAAATTCTGCAAGCTGGCGGGTGATGGTTCCCATCTCAATGAGGTCGTCGATACTGAGCGCCCTGCGAGCAAACTTTCGAATGGTGAGTATCGGTCCGTCGACGGAGAGCGGCGGAATGATGGCATTGACTCGGGATCCATCGGCCAAGCGAGCATCAACCATTGGGGAGGCTTCATCGATTCTTCGGCCCACTTGGGAGGCGATCCGCTCGATCATGCGGCGCAGGTGATCAGCAGAGTAGAACCGGCTACCTGTCTCAATCAGGTGACCGTTGCGTTCGATATATATACCTTCGGTGGTGTTCACCATGATTTCCGTTACCGATGGATCATCAAGGTATTCCTGGATCGGCCCGTAGCCAAGCACGTCTTCGGTTGCTGCAGCAACGAGCGATTGGCGTTCCTCATCGGTGAGGGCAAGGTCGTTCTCTCCGACGATTTCTGTAAGTTCGCTGATCACTATGCTGCGGAGTTGTTCCGGTGAGAGGGTGGCATCGTAGAGCCGGTTTCCAACCCGGGCAAAGAGAGTTTCCTGGGCCCGCCGTTTCATTTCGGCTACTGGATCGGTGCGAGTTGGTACCGATACCAACCTGATGCCGGCGACTGGATCCTTTCCGGCAACTGGCGACGATGAGGATGTCGAAGGGCGGGCAAGTTCGAGGCGTTCCTTTAGCGACATGGCAGGTACTTTCTGAATCCTTTGGCCGACGGTGCGGCATCGTTGTCCTTCTGTTCGAGCAGTTTGGTTGCCAGAGCGGAAAGTCCTCGTGCCGCCGGATTTCGACTCTCGTGATCAACAATAGGTACACCTACGTTTACCGATGTTGGTACGGATCGGGAACTAGGAATTTGGGCCGTGATCGCCATACCCAGCGTGAGCGCAATGTCGGCAGGGGAGAGCCCAACCTTGGCATCCGAGCGATTCAGTACGAAGTGCCGATTTGCCCTCACACCAAGCTGATCCATGATCAGTGCCTCCTTTCGTATTCCCCGAACACTGGGCACGTCGGTCGAGGACACGAAAAGTAGATCGCTGGAAGCTTCCGCGGCAGCGAGAGTCATGTCGTCGAGTCCGGCACTCGTGTCAACGATGACCCACCGAAACAGTTTAGATAATTCCTCCACGATCCGGATGGCATCCCCCTCTTTTACGTCGTCGGCTTCGGTAGGTTCTTCCGGTGCGCACAGTACGAGAAGTTGACTGTCGTGTGGGGTGAGAAATGCCTTCAGCAGTGATGATTCAGATCCTGATGCCTGGGTGGCCGTGTACATCGAATAGACCGGTTTTAGACCGAGAGAACTCGCTACATCGCCGAACTGCAAATCAAGATCAACCAGTACCACTTCGCCCGGCAGTGCCCTGGCAAGTGACACCGCCAAGTTAGTGGCCACAACCGTTTTTCCACTTCCTCCCTTGGGCGAAACAACGGTGACAATTCGTCCTTTGGGATCTGGTTGCTGGACAGCCAAGCGACTATTTCTCAGGGATCCTCGTCGTTCTAGCGTGCGGGCCGCTGCTCTGCGCAGACCAGCGCTAGTTGCTTCGGCGGAATCACTGGGATCGATCACGTCTCGCGCGCCAGCATGGAGTGCGGCTCGCCATAGATCGGCGGTTGGCACTTCAACGAGCACAACACTGATTTCGGGAAATTGCCGATCGAGTTCGCGAATCAGAGTGAGCGAATCGTCGATCGAAACATTTGGCCCGATCGCTATCACATCGGGTTCCAATGCACTAAGTTCACGTGCTAATTCGGAAGGGCTTCGATCGAGGTCGTGATCATCAAACACCTTTATCGTCATGCGGGGTAGTGCGACACTAGTCAGGCCGAGATCGGAGTCATCGAACACTCTCGTTCCTGCGCAGGCCGCTACGACATATTCGTGAAACTCGGGTGTGGTGAAGGCGAGAAGTACGCTCATTCGATCACGGCTTCTTCGTAGTCGGAGCGATGATCTTGATGGTCGTGGTTGAGCTGATGTTATTGCGGGCAGCGGTCGAAGGCGAAGGCAGCGGAAGTGCTCCAGAAGTCCTGATGTCTACTTGCTGGGAAAGTGGAATTGCTTCGCCAAGGAGGGGTGCAAGGGGTTTCAGGAGGGTAGGTGTTGGGTCATAAACGTTTCCTCGGTCGACCACTTTGTTCTCGGTATCAATTGCACCCTTGGGTTCGTAAGAAAGCCATACATGGCCAAACTCGGCGGCGAATACTGTGCGCTCAAGCGATGGTTGATCAACAGCAAGGGTTACAAAAACATCGGTTGTCGGTGCTACCCCGATACCGTCCTTTTCTTTCTCGCCGCGTGATGCGTCCTGGGGATATTGAATACGTACAACGACCGACCTGTTTACAATTACGTGTGAGGTGGTTTCCGACTTTCCTTCCCCGGTTGCTTTCGTAGATGGGTCAATCGTTTTCTCGTCGAATGGATCGAATGATCCCAGCACGGTAACGGTATCGCCCGGCCGGAGCTGCCCTCCCAGCGCCCGCTCAGGTGCGAGCTTCAGCGTGACTTCATTTGCTCCTTCGGGAATACGTACTGTTGAACTTCGTGACCCCTGAAACGATCCGGGGTTCACAAAGCGCGTGCTGAGCAATTGCTCTCCGGCGACCAAGTCGACGGAAGTAATCAGTCCCTCGATTTGCGTGAAATTTGAAACCGCGTTTTGGGCCCGAACTTTCGCCTGGACCTGTTCGGCAGTAACGCTGCCGGCAAGATCCGTGGCCGTAGTGCCGGCCTTAATATCGCCCTTCGCTACAAGTACATCAACGAGCTCTTCTCCCGATAAGGCCCGATCTTCGGCCCCTTTTACGTAACGCACAAGTGCGAAGGTACATACAAGGGCCAATGTAAGAGCCCCACAAATAGCAAGCAGTTTCCGTCTGTTCACAATTCTCCCGTCAAGGTGGTGGTGTGGTTTTTGTTCTTGGTCCTTCGGTTTGATCTTTAGCTATCGGTCGAGAAAGGGTTCACTATTCGGTCAGGTAGACAACCGATAGTCCCAAATTGGGTCCGGTGGGAACGCCGATTCGCGTTGTACTGAACGACTTGAAATAACCTTTTAGGCAGCGTTCGTCGCTTTTGCAGGGTTTTGGGTCTGTCGACCAACCGTTTCCGCCGAGGTAGAGGCCTGATATGTGAAACATGGCAAAACCATAAATGTGGTAGCACTTCCTGGCTGGGTCAATCGGGCATGTGAGATCCACCATGTCAAAAATTGGTAGCTCAACGTCTTGCCCGATTGCGTCGGCGGGAAGACAAGGTTTCGATGGTGGATTTGCTCCAGGGCTGGTCAATACCCAGTTGCCGATGCTGATGAGCGCGTAGCATGAACCCGGCGCCTGTTGAAGTTGGCCGAACCCTCCGGTCAAAATTGTCACCCCGTCAGAGTCCATTCCAGAGGGCGTAACTGGACAAGGCCCGGTGTCGGCATCCCCGGATTTCCCTTTGGCGCTTTCGTGGAAGTAGATGAGTTTTTCGGTGGTGGGAAACACCGGTGGTGTTCCTGTCATTTGTTTCCACTCACACAGCGAAAAGGTGAGCGGCAGCGTATTGCCTTTGGAGGGATATCCGTAGCCCGCTTTTGCTTTCGCTCGCGTTTTTCCTTCTCTTGCGCCGCCAAGGATTGGAGCAAACCGAAAGGGAACCTGGTTGTCGTTGGGGGTCGCAGCGACAACGGTAACTTCTTTGGTTGACCCGTCGATTGTCGCCGTCGCCGAAGCGTTGAGATCCGCAACATTGAGATCGGCATACTTATCTGCCTCTGCGTCGAGTGGCGGCCCGTTTACGCAAGGAGTCGCCGCTTTTGCGCAAATTTGGGCCAGCGCTAACGCCCCGGCATCGGCACCAGTTTGAAGCTCTCGTCGTTCTTGATAGAGAGCTCCGGCATCAATCACCATTGCTCCCATTCCGAACATCACAGTCGCCACGACCGCGAAAAGCACAGCAGCGGTGCCGGACTCCCGATTGGTTCTCACCCACCGCATAACATCGTCGCAGTCTTGGAAATGGTGACCAACTTGAGGCCTGGGACGAAAGGAATGTCAAAGGTAAAACCGTAGGTGACTGTGGTCTTCGCCTTCTGGTCCAACAAGTTTGCCGGGCAAGAATCGCTGGGTGCTATCGCGGAGACCGAAACACCTCCTGGCAGCGAAAATCCGGCCTGTTTGCCAGCGTCTTCGGCGTCGACATCGGACGCCCCGAGAGCCACTTTGCGTACTGCTTCCCGCGCTGCATGGGTGACGATAATCGAAGCGTTGTAGGCCCTGCCGAACTCGATAATGCCGAACAGCAGCGTAAGAATGATCGGCAAGATCAATGCCAATTCAACGGCTGCTGCTCCTCTCTCGTGCTTTTGGTTCATCTTCGTCTCCGTCGTGGTGGATCGAATTTTGATTCGAGTTGTTGATCGGTGGGTGGAAGCGAATCCACCCACCTATCACATCAATGTTTGCCGAGCCTCGTCGGTTCTTGTTCGTCGGCGTCCAGGTAAGTGGCTGGTCTCAGCTGTCAACTTCGCTTAGATGGTGATGCCAGCGAACTTAAGGTTGAGGTTGCTTCCAAAAGTCGCAGCTCCGATGGCCATCACCAAAGCAATAAGTACGACGAGGAGCGCGTACTCCACTGCGACGGCGCCGTTCTGATGATCAACATGATCGCGCCCGATGCGCATTAGGTTGGCCTGGATTTTAGTGAAAAGGTAAAGCGACATACGTGTACTTCCTCTCGAGGTTCGATCTGTGACTTATGTATTTGTACATACTTTTCGAGCGGCAGCCTTGAGGTTAGGTCGCCACGATCCTGACTTCGGGTGGGTTGGAGTTCGCCTCAGCGCCGCTCAGATAGCGATGCCGGCGAACTTTAGGTTGATCTTCGTTCCCAGAGCCGCAGCACCGATTGCCATTACGAGGGCGATGAGTACAACGAGTAGTGCATACTCGACTGCGACGGCGCCTTCTTCGTTGTTTGTTCGTTGGGTCTGTGCGTCGAGAATGCGTGACTGCAGGTTGGTGAAAAGGTTGAGGAACATTTTGGTAACTCCGTCTCTACTGTTTGGTTGGATATTGGTATCTGTACTTACTTTCGAGGACTGCTTCCTCTGTCGACCAGGTTGGAAATTTGCCTTCCGTTTCCGGCTGGGCTTGGAAGCCCCCGCAGTGCCGTTGACCTACATTGCACCCCTTGCCAATGGACGCGCCTCGTCAATATTGAGTAGACGTTCGGAAATGTTTCCCGGTTCAGTTTGTGCATGATTACTCAATCGTGCTGGAACTCAACCACAGCATCGGGATAAATTATCTATGGGTCAGCCCTTGTTTATGGTGAAAACTTTGGCCAGAATCGGTTGGGCGAACGGAGGTGAAAACCGAGATGGACGGTTTTCGATTACTTTCTCTACCCTGGGCTCAGCCGGGGTCAAGTAGAGCTGATGCAACGCGCTTCGTTCCAGGTCACGAACGTAGGAGGGCCGCGGATCGACAGGCGAATTCTTTGGCGTCGAGTCGGCTCGCTGGTCCGTTGATTCTTCTGGTGTTTTCAGTAGGGTTGGGTTTGTCAACAGTTCAAGCCAAAAGCTGGGACACGCAAGAGTTGTCGCTGCGCGTTTCTCCTTTCTTGTCGGGAGCTTCCGCGTGCCTGGCTCTAGTGGTCTGCTGGGTTGCGTACCTTCACTGGCGTGGCGAAGGAGATGTGTTATCGGGTCGGCTCGCACT
>JAYUVJ010000547.1:0-7982 GCA_043754155.1 Acidimicrobiia bacterium | reverse complement strand
AAGGCGTTGTTGCCTGCCCATGTGGTGGCGGTTGACGCCATGGGTACTCCGATTGCTCGGCTTGATAAGCAGTTTTCTCTTTGGCGACCCAAGGTGTTTTTGCAAGATGCCAACGGGGCGGTTGTTGGTCAATTTGTCTGGAAGAAAATGATTGCCAAAGCCCAGATCGGTTTTGAGGTTGATGGTCAAACGATTGGGTTGCTCAAGGCCACCAACTGGCGGGCTTGGAACTTCGTGTTGGAAGATGCCAACGGGGTCGAAATCGGAACGATCTCAAAAACCTGGAGTGGTATCGGCAAAGAAATGTTCACCAATGCCGATCACTACGTGTTGGCTTTGCATCGCCCGCTGGAAGGCCGCTTGGCCGAATTCGTGCTGATGTCGGCACTGTGCGTAGACACCGTGCTGAAGCAGAGCAACGGCAAGTAAAGGCAAGTAAAGGCAAGTCGCGCTGGGGCGTCAATTTGATCACCTGCAGTTGCCCGTGGCTCGTATATGTGTCCCGAGAGTGCCACCGGTTACTCTATTTGTTACTTGGTGGGGTGAAGCCAGCTACCTGTTTGTACTGCGCACTTATGGATTCCAGTTCGCCGGTGGCAAAAACCTTTTCGACACGATCAAAACCGTTGGAGGAGCGTTCTTCGGCCATATCAAGCACTCGTTCCGGTCCGTGTTGGCGGTTAGAAAGAACAATGCGCGAGGTGGCCGGCCGACGGGTTGATTCGTAGGCCAGCAGTGCGTTGGTTGGGGAGCTGTGGGTTACCAGTGCCGATGACAGTTCGGCAGCGTCAAGGATGGCCTGGGAGGCACCGTTGGATCCAATGGGATACATCGGGTGAGCAGCGTCGCCCAAAAGGGTTACTCGGCCAAACGTCCACTGTTCCAGTGGGTCTCGATCGACCATTGGGAACTCGTATACGTCATTGGTTTGCTCGATCAATGCGGGTATGTCGAGCCAATCAAATTTCCATTCAGCAAACTGATCGGCGAACAGCGACTTGTCCACTTTCTTATTCCAGTTTTCGCGACCGGAAAGTCCCTCGGCTGAACGGTTCAACTCGGCGATCCAGTTCACGGTTTGCATACCGTCGGCATCGGGTTCGCTGATGGGGTAAGCCACAAATTTGTGGGGCAGATGCCCGGCCATAAACATCGATCGTTTGGTTAGAAAGCCGGGGTGGCGAGTTGCGGCGCGCCACAAAATATTTCCCGACCAGTTGGGTTGATCTTCACCCCCAACCAGGGCTTTGCGGATCACGGAGTGGATGCCGTCACACGCGATCACAACGTCGGCCTGATCGTGAAGCAGCTCACCAGTAATCCGATTTTCTAAGGTCACCGTGGGCAGGGTGTGATCGTCACCAGGGGTAAACGTGGTGAGGACGTGGCCAGGGTGTACCGAATCCGCTGGGAGTCGCCGTGCTATGGCATTGAAGAGGGCCAGCTGTAACTGCCCGCGATGCACCGATATTTGAGGAACTTCGTAGCCTGCCGCCAGGCCTCGAGGTTCGCGCCAAATGAGTTGCCCATGCCGATTGAAGAACGCCAATTCCGCGGTTTGTACACCGAGGGGAATCAGGGTGTCGAGAAGATCCAAATCTCTGAGCACACCCATGGCGTGGGGGAGGATGTTGATGCCAACACCGAGGGGCGCCAGTTCCCGAACTGATTCGTAAACCGTTACGTCAATTCCCTTGGCATGGAGCGCCATTGCTGTTACGCACCCGCCGATTCCTCCACCGATCACTATCGCTCGCATGTGCACAGTCTTATCGATTTTCGGCTGGACAGCAGTTGGTCACGCCGAGACGCCCACAGCTCAGCAGTGCTTCACCAACTGCGATCTTCGAGGCATTGACGCTTAGGCCTTCGACGCTGCCGCTGCCGCATCCACCCGTTGGGCACGGCGCAACATTCGTATGCGTGAATATAGTTCGTCGCGTTCGGTGTAACAACCTTGGAGGTGTCGGTGTCCAGCTTCGCCGGAGAACGCGCCGCGGGCGTGGAGGATTCGGCGATTGTCGAACACCATGCAGTCGCCCGCGCCGAGCCGAAATTTCAAAGCGAATCGTTCTTCAAAGGACAACGCGAAAATGTAGCGATACGCGGCATAGGCCTGTTCCACTTGATCGAAGTGCACACCCGTCAGCGGCGCGCGTAACCAGTTGCCCATCCGAATTTCCGTCACGGTGCCTTGGCTATCGGTAACCAAAATTGGCGACGTGAATCGGTAATCAGAAGTTTTGGATCGATTGGCCCAATTCCACGGCACGGTGCACAACGTCTCGTACAAATCGGGTCGGGTGTTCTTTACCTCGTCGGCCAAACGATATCCGTCGACCAGGATGCTCATCCCGCCGGTGGCTTCGTTCACTAGACAATGCAGGAGCTGGATTCCCGGTTGGTATTCGCGGGTGGGTAGATCGACATGTGGCGGGAGCGGTAACGCCGTATTGGCATTGGTGACCGGGTCGGGCTCGGCCACTACATCCCACAGCAGCCCAAAGTTGGTATCGCGGATAGGTCCGAGCCGCTGTGCGATATCTCCCACGTTTGCCGTTCCGGGAACGCCCGTTAGGAGCGAGCAACCGTGGGAGGCAAGAGCCGACGCCCATTCCAGTAGTGCAGCATCGCTAGTGAGTAACGCCGCTCCGTTGAAGGTGGGAGGCGCTCCAAGTGTGGCGTCCCAAAGGATCGGGCGAGGTACCGTATCAGCAGACGGGGATTCGCTGTAGCAATGGTGACGAAGCCATGCCGAGTCGTAAGTACTTTTATGATCTCCAGGCCAGTCGAGATGAAGCTGATCTTGGTTCACGTTGGCTTGGATCGGCTGGATTTGTGGTTCAATAGTCAAAAGCTCGAAGGTTTGCTCCTTGGTAACTTGATGGACGCAGAGTTCGCAAGGGCAATTGTCTCGCAACCAAAGAAAGTGAAAACGAGCGGTCAATCCATCGTGCCAATGCAGCGTTAGCCAACGATCGTGAGACTCAACGCGCAGTAGCTGGCTAATCAGCGGGTAGGTATCGAAGTCTGCGGTGTTTATGTGTGCCATCGTAGGTGTACGTATCGAAAGGTCTGAAGCGAGACGGGTTAGGTCAGCCCAAGTGTTGAGCGGGCCTCATCAGCGGTTTGTACCCGGGCACCCATTAGTTTGACGATTTCCGCGGCACGGTTCACCAAATCAGCATTGCTAGCCAACACGCCACGGTCGAGGTACAAATTGTCTTCTAGACCCACACGCACATGCCCGTCGAGCAGCACGGCTTGGGCTACCCAAGGGATCTGCATGCCGCCGAGGGCGAAGGTGGTGAACTGCGATTGGGGGCCAAGCTGACGGGTGAGGGCAGCTAGCAAACTCACATCATTGGGCATGCCGTAAGCAATGCCGGTACACAGCTGAATCCAAGCAGGAGAGTCAATCAAACCTTCGGCGATGAGTTGGTTAGCAAACCACAAGTTGCCGGTATCGAATACTTCAAGCTCCGGTTTTACGCCAAGTTCGCGTACCCGTTTGGCCATATCGCGAAGCATGTCGGGAGTTGATATGTATACAGAGTGTCCCTCGCCGAAGTTGAGCGAGCCACAATCGAGGCTGCAGATATCGGGTTTGAGAACTTCAACGTGCTTGAGGCGTTCCAACCCGCTCACCAGATCGGTGCCGGGTTGAAAGTCAAAGGGGTCATCATTACCCAGCATGAGATCGCCGCCCATACCTGCCGTGAGGTTGATGATGACATCGGAATTCGCGGCACGAATGAAATCGAAGGCTTCCTTGTAGTAGCCAACCTCGCGTGAAGCTTTTCCCGTTGCTGGTTCGCGGACGTGAATATGCACAATCGCCGCGCCGGCATCGGCTGCTTCTAGTGCCGATTGGGCAATCTGCTCCGGGGTGATGGGTAGGCCCGGGTGCTTGGAAGCAGTGTCACCGGCGCCGGTAATAGCGCAGGTGATGATGACGTTGCGATTCATGCCGCCTATTCAACCACCTGGCCCATTTCCCGTCGAGCCAGCAAGCACACGTGGTTTAGTGATTGTTTCGATTCTTCGCTTGTCGTGAGTAAAACTGATGGGGTGAAGACGTTTGGGATTGTTGGTACCGGTGTTATTGGTTCAGGTTGGGCGTCGAGGGCTTTGGCGTTGGGCTGGGATGTAGTGGCGTGGGACCCAGCTCCGAGTGCAGAAGCCCGCATGCGAGTCGCCGTAGCACGAGCCTGGCCCTCGCTGCAGCGCTTGGGTATGTCGACCGATGCCAGCTTGGATCGATTGCGGTTTGTGTCCACACTCGATGAACTCGGCGCGGTTTGTGATTTCATTCAAGAAAATGCCCCGGAAAACCTTGAGCTGAAACAGTCGCTTCACGCGCAGCTCAGTACGGTAACTCCCGCGCACATAGTAATCGGATCGAGCACATCAGGATTGTTGCCGACGGATATGCAGCGTGACATGGTGGCCCCGGAGCGTTTGGTGGTGGGCCATCCCTTTAATCCTGTGTACCTACTACCCTTGGTGGAAGTGGTAGGCGGGAAACAAACGTCGCCAGATTCGATTATCAAAGCCATGGAAGTGTACCGATCACTTGGTATGCACGCATTGCATGTACGCAACGAGATTGAAGGATTTCTTACCGATCGTTTACAGGAAGCCCTGTGGCGCGAAATTCTCCACATCGTGAACGATGGTATTGCCACTACAGATGAGCTTGATCAATCGATTGTGTACGGCCCCGGTTTGCGCTGGGCGGCGATGGGTACCAATCTGATTTATCACTTGGCTGGCGGTGAGGCGGGAATGCGCCACATGTTGGAACAGTTCGGTCCGGCCTTGGAACTGCCGTGGACGAAACTTGTCGCCCCTAAACTCAACGACACGTTGATTGACCGAATGGTGGAAGGCACGCAAGCTCAAGCAGCAGGACGCAGCATCGCCGAGTTGGAAGGTATGCGCGATGAGTATCTGATCGATGTGATGGAAGCCCTGGAGCGTCGTGGATTGTCTGCGGGCTTAACATTGCGCCACCACCGCGAACTCACCGGCACACCAACGGCGGAAACGTTCATCGGTGTCGTTGCAGCCAACGGTGGGCCCACGATTGTGACCGACCGCAACGGCAAGCCCTATCGCCTAGAAGCGTTGTAAAGCTTTGACTTTCGTTGCATCGAGCGCTTCCGGTGGCGAAGTTTGAGGGCAGCACAGGTTTGTAGGTGTGCACAGTTTGTAGGTGTGCACAGGTTTGTTGGTGTGCACAGTTTGTAGGTCGGGAGACTTTAGGTCGAATGTGGGGCGCCTTGGGGCTTAGTAGTGGCGTCCTACCATCCCGTGAGCTGGCTCGGAAATCCCGGTTGCGCGGGGCTTGTAGATCCGTCGAGATACATCACGGTGCGATCGGCAAGTTGTGCGGCTTCGTCGAGATCGTGGGTGACTAAAAGGGTGGGTACACCTGTACTGTCCACGAGGTGTCGCAGCAACTCGCGAAGGGTTCGGCGCGTGGTGTAATCGAGCGAACTAAAGGGTTCGTCGAGAAGTAGTGCGTGCGGTTTGCCAGCGAGAGCCCGAGCCAGAGCAATCCTTTGACGCTCACCTCCAGAAAGCCGTGCAGGTGCAGCATGGGACAGTTTTGAGGCGCCAACACGGTGTAGAAGCTCGTCGGCATGGTTACGTCGCTCGGCACGAGTTCCCTGGCGAACGGCGAGGGCGACGTTGTCCCGCACGTTGCGATGAGGGAGGAGCAACGAGTCTTGGAACACGACGCCGAGGTTGCGATCCTGTGTGCGCATATGGAATCCTGTCGATGCATCGGCAACGAGGCAATCGTTGATTCTCACCGTTCCCGTAGAGGGGCGGCGGAGTCCGGCGATGGTAGCCAACGTCAACGATTTTCCTGCACCAGAAGGCCCAAAAAGCACGGTGATTCCGCTTTTGGCCCCTATGTCCACCTGTGCAGTGAACTCGCCGGCCCGAACGCTAAATTGCGCTTCAATCGCCACGCTTGAGTCTTCGCTCAGTGGCCCTAAGCCCGTGGACTCGACATCGGGCCCAACAGGGTTTACCTCGGCTTCCCCAGAGGCGTTCATGGCTGTTCCAATCTTGTCGCGCAGGTGAGCCGATTGACAGCAACGAGAACTACAAGTGCAATCAAACCAAGCAACGCTGACATCGTTGAGGCTCGGTGATTGTTGCCCGCCTGAACTGCGTCGTACACGGCAACGGGCATGGTTTGTGTCCGTCCCGGAATGTTGCCAGCGAGCATCACCGTCACGCCGAAATCACCGAGGGCCCTAGCGAACCCCAGCGCAATACCGGCAAGCAAACCTCTACGAGCCAACGGCAACGTCACCTGAGCGGCAACTTGCCATTCCGAAAGGCCGATGGTTCGCGCTGCTTGTTCAAATCGAGGGTCGACTGCCTCGATGGCGGCACGCGCGGTTCGCAGTACAAACGGCATGGCCGACACCGATGCCGCCACGATTGCTGCGGTGGGTGTGAACACCAGCGTGTGGCCGAAGGCAGATTCCCACGCCCGGCCAATGGGTGAACGCACGCCAAGGGTTACGAGCAAGTAGTAACCAAGGACCGTCGGGGGAAGAACAATTGGCAGCGTGGCTATCGCTTCAAGTATTCCGCGACCGGGGAACTTTCCTTTCGCCAGTAGATAGGCCAGAGTAATACCGATGATGGCTGCAAATACCGTCGAGGTGGCGGCGACGCGTAGCGATAGCCAAAGTGGGAACCAATCCATATATACGAGTTGTCTCGGCGGCTATTAGCCGTTGTTGCCCAACGGCTTGGGGTCGCCGGGTAGCAGGAATCCGTACTTGAGCATCACGGATCTCCCGGCAGTGCTTGAGACCATGGCGATGAACGCTTTGGCTGAGGCCGACCGCGGCTTTTTGGCGGTTACCACCAGGGCCTGTTCAAGCGGTGCGTGGGCGTCGCTTGGAATCACCACGTATTGGCCTCCGTTGCTATTGGCAATAACCAGCGAGAGTGAAACTAAGGCCGCATCGGCATTGCCCGAAGTTGCTAGCCGATAGGTATCGCTTACGTTTTCGCCGTAGACCAGCTTGTCGGAAACCAGCTCATAGATCTTGGCGGATTTAAGTGCCTGCACGGCAGCCGATCCATAGGGTGCATGTTCAGGGTTGGCAATGGCAATGCGCCGAATCGAGGGGTCTGAGAGATCCAACACATTGAAGAGTCTTTTCTGCGTGCGTGATGGGATCCATAAGGCCAAGCGACCAAATGCGTAGGTGGCCTTCGTGGCAGCATCACCAATTCCATCTGCGAGAACCTGGTCGATATAGCTTTTGTCTGCTGAGGCAAAGACGTCAAAGGGCGCTCCGTTGGAAATCTGTTGGGCAAGTTGGCCGCTGGATCCAAAGGAAAATATGACTTTGGTGCCAGTCTGCGCGGTGAAGATTTTGCCGATTTCCTCAAACGCCGGTCGAAGATCCGATGCACCAGCCACGAGAAGCTCACTTACGGGTGAGGTCGCCGCCACGGTTGTCGTTGTTGTGGGAGCAGTGGTTACCAAAGGATTACCAGGTCTGCGGTGCAGTTGTTTGGGTGGAGTCTTCGCTGCCGTTGCAAACGAAGCCTTGGGTCCAAACGCAATGCTCGCGTGTGCAACGTTTGGCAGCCCAACGTTTGCTAACCCAACGTTTGCTAACCCAACGTTTGCTAACCCAACGTTTGCTAACACAACGCTGGCTAAAACAACGCTGGTTAAAACAACGCTGGTTAAAACAACGCGGGCTAACACAACGGGGCGGATGGCGCGCCTCGAAAGGCAAGGCATGGATGTTCTTGAATGCTTCAAGAATGATGGCGTAGTCATGACGCCAAAACCTCTGTTCCCATATGGCCTACCTCATAGCCTGGGATACGCCGGGCGCGGTGAATTAACGCCGTATCTTGCAGTAGGGCAGCCAAAGCAATGGCCCCACGGTGATCCAAATAGCGCTCATCGATCCACAGTTCGCTGT
>JAYUVJ010000546.1:0-2714 GCA_043754155.1 Acidimicrobiia bacterium | reverse complement strand
CATAGCGCGGCCGACGACACAGCGAATAACTCGTGGGCACCGCTCGATGGCAACACGGGCGTGGTTTTGCTCGATATCGTCCTCACCCCCGAGTTGAGCTCCGAGGGTTTAGCCCGTGATGTGGTGCGCGTGGTTCAACAAGCACGCAAAGACGCCGACCTTCACGTAAGTGACCGAATTGCCCTCACGGTTTCTTCTACCGACGATGCCGTACTCGAGGCGCTCCGAACTCACGAAGCTCTCATCAGCGGCGAAGTGCTCGCTACCTCCTATACCGTGGCCGGAAAACCTCACGTGGGTGCAACTAGAGCGACCATCGGCGAAGACAACCTGGCGCTCCAGGTCCAGGTACTCAAGGCGTAGCAAAAAGATTCGACACTTAAACAATCTGCGCGAAATCTGAAAAGCGCAGCGACAGAACGCAACGAGCGCACCACTAGGCGCGCTCGTTTTAGCTTTCAGCGATTGTGGTGATCAAGGTCGGCTAGCCAGTAAAGGACACATCCTGGCCATAGGCTGAAGTGGCATCGATTGCAGCGTCGAAGAAACGGAACTCCACACGACGATTGAACGCCCGACCATCTTCAGTGGCGTTGTCGGCTACTGGACTGCGATCACCAAACCAAACCGCCTTGATTCGAGAACCAGGGATCCCACGATCGATAAGGGCCTGTCGAACATTTTCAGCCCGAACTTTGGAAATGGCCATGTTTTGGAGTTTCGTTCCTCGAGAGTCGGCATACCCGGCTACGCCAATTTCGACGTTGGGATTGGCCGACAGAAACGCGGCGATCCGGTCGATCTCTCCAGCCGTCGCCGAATCAAGATCGGTACTGGCGCGTGCGAACCGAATGGGTTCAACCGGCTCGCCGACTGGCACCACCGTGGCAACGGGTTCACCCGAGGCAGGGGCCACCACGATCGTTGTTGGGACCGAGCTCGCTAACACCGATGCCGGAACCACCGTTGTTGGTGCAAGCGTCGTCGGTGCAAGCGTTGTTGGTGCAAGCGTCGTTGGTGCAAGCGTTGTTGGTGCAAGCGTCGTTGGTGCAAGCACTGTTGGAGCGGGAGTGGCCGGTGCAAGCGTCGTTGGTGCAAGCACTGTTGGAGCGGGATCGCTGGGAGGAACCGTTGCGCCCGCAGTGGTTTCGACGGGGACCGAATCCGCGGCAACAGCTGGGGCCGCCGTTGTCACTGCTGGAGTGACAATCGTCGTTTCCGACACAGAGTCGCCGGTTACCTCGGCAATGGATGCCATGCCATCAGCAGCTGTATCTAGTGAAGCGATGGTGTCAATGGTGAGCAGAACTTGCGCTTCGGCTGCAACTTGAGCGGGGGCAGGCGAAACAACCTTTGGGTCCTTCACATGACGGACACCTTTGATCTCACGCACCAAATCATGGGCACGCTTACGGCTTTCGCCGTCAACCACCGTGCCTTCGAGATATGCGTCTCGACCTTCGATACGAACCTTCAGATCAGGAAACTCGTCTTTGAGTTTCTCAATCGATTGCTTTCGCAGATTGTCTTCGACCTCGCCTCTAGATGCAAATGCCTGTAAACCGGTCAGACCAACAAGCCCCACGGCCCCCAGCGCTAAAGGAACAGCTCGTCTTCCCCGGCCAGGAACCCACTCTGTAGCTTTCATGGTGGTGTTGTTGGAAACTCCACCGAGTGATCCTGAGGTCGGGAGGTTTCTTGCTGATACCTCAGATCCGGGAAAGTCGACGGGTTTTGTGCTCATGTTGGTAGTCGCTCCACCGATGGCAACCATTTCGCCGTCAACGGTACCCACAACCGGTCCGGCGACTTCGGAGCCGGCGGCAACTGATTCAGCTGTCGTCGCTTCACTTTTCGGCGCTGAGAGGGCAGACTTGGCGGCCTCGGCTACGTTCGCTGCTTCGTCGGCTGGATTCGAGATGGGTTTCCCGAAGAGTCGACTCCTGCTTCGTCGTTTGGCTGGCATGGCTTAAGCCTCCTCTGGTCGGCCAGCACTGAGCCGCTCGGTGTAAGCCGAAAAGCCAGCTTCGTCGCCGTTTGCGAGGTAGCGCGATTGGCCAGCCCACGTCACAAGACTTGGAGCAAAGGTCATTCCCGCCGCCTCAATCGCCAAGCGAAGTGTTGCATCGGTGGCGTTAGCCAGCTCCACAAACGTGGAGATCCCAGCATTTTTCAGAGCAGCATCAATTTTTGGGCCGATTCCTTCAATCCGTTGCAAGTAGTCACCCTCTCCAGACTTTGGGTTCCGCAACCTGCGAGCAAAGCCGGATTCGTCGACTCCAAATTTCCCGACACGAGTGACTCTCGAATCACCTGAATCCGGATCGTTGTCCTCTCCCGCAGTCCAGGTCGTTGGGTCCTGTCCGGCAACGAGATCCTCTGTATAGGCCGCAAACCTGTCTTGATCACCAGCAGCGAGGTAACCTGCTTTTCGCGACCATGTAGGAAGACTCGGGGCCAATTTAAGGTTCGCCCGGTCCAATGCCACTCGAAGGATTGGCTCGTCGGCAGACTCTTCGGCCAGGTGTGAACGGACGCTGTGGGTTTCGTTTTGCGCTGCAGTTAACTCATAGCGCAGACGTTCCCCTTCGTTTCGCAGCGAGTTCATAAGCTCCTCGGCTTCCGTGTGCGAAGTTCGCAGCTGGGAGAGATCGGACTGGAGCGCGTGGATTTGCGCATCGTGGCTTTCACAGTTTCGATTCGCCTCTTGCAGC
>JAYUVJ010000545.1:0-3777 GCA_043754155.1 Acidimicrobiia bacterium | reverse complement strand
CGCCTTGGGTGCAGTTACGTCGGAGAAGAGTGCGAGTCCAGATTCGGGACTTCGAATGAGTGTTCGGGAACGAGCGGGATCTTGTTAGTGCTCGGACCTGGTCGGCTCGGGATGCCTGGGCGTCGAGGTCATGAAGCGCACCACTAGCCAAAGGGATTAGCGGTCCTGCGCTCAGTTGGTAGGCGAGTGATGGCGGAAGTTGCGAGATATTCAGCATGATTGACCTTTCAACGTAATCAGATAGCGTCGTTACTCTAACTATCTTACGGTAACAACATCAACGTAACAGGTGTCACAATCTTCCACCTTGATCCCAAGATTTTGACTGCTGGCGAGGCAACTTTTGGGAGGGGGTGACTTCAGGTTTTGCCCCTTCAAAATCCGTGATGGCCCATCTCTAACACAGATACAAAAAGAAAATCCATCGGAGGAATTGATACTGGCCAAGAAATCCGTAAGACTCTCGTGCAACCGGTTTTCACCCGGTAACCTGCCTAGCCCAAGTCAGGTTTCGAGGAGGCTATTCAGCATGCAGGGCGTCGTAAAGTCATATGATCCGGTTTCCCGACAGGGCGTGCTTCTGCGCGACAACCCGGAACGCAATGAGTACGACATGGCCGACGATGCACTTGTCGGTTCAATCTTTCGCATGCTGCGCCAGGGCCAACGCATTGTCTTTGACGTCAACGATGACGGCTTAGCGTTCAAAGTGCGCATTGGCTCCGAAATTGACATGGGCACTCCGGGATTCGAAAAGTCGTAGCGACTTAAGAAGTCCACGTGGCGGGTCGAACCAGCTCAGTAAGCACTCCTAACACACTGCACTTGTAACAAGAAGTAGTAGCTAGGCGGGCGAACCGGGCACGATGCACAAAGGAGTGCACCGATGTCGACCAACAACAGTGCAACAACGGCAACAACGGCAACAACGGCAACAACCGCAACCACTAGTCCCCCAACGACCAACGCACGCTTAATAGCGTGGGTTGAAGAAGTAGCTGCGCTTACCAAACCGTCACGCGTTGAATGGTGCAATGGCACGGCTGAGGAGTATGACCGGCTCTGCCAGCTCCTCGTCGACAACGGCACGTTCACCAAGCTCGATGAGGCAAAGCGCCCCAACTCCTATTGGGCCACCTCAGACCCGGGCGACGTAGCCCGCGTGGAAGATCGCACCTACATCTGCTCCGCGTCTCAAGACGATGCCGGCGCCACCAACAACTGGCGTGACCCCGTCGAAATGCGTTCTACCCTCACCGGTCTGTTCGACGGTTGCATGGCCGGGCGCACCATGTATGTAGTCCCCTTCTCAATGGGCCCTCTTGGTTCGCCCATTGCCCATATTGGGGTGGAGCTTACCGATTCGGCCTATGTAGCCGTAAGCATGCGTATTATGGCCCGCATGGGCGCCAAGGTGCTCGAGGTCTTAGGCAACGGCGACTTCGTCCCCTGCCTCCACTCGGTCGGCGATCCGCTCGCAGTAGGCCAAACGGATGTTCGCTGGCCTTGCAATGCCGATAACAAGTACATCGTGCATTTCCCCGAGACACGCGAAATCTGGTCCTACGGTTCTGGTTACGGCGGAAACGCCCTCCTCGGGAAGAAGTGTTTCGCTCTCCGTATCGCCAGCGTTATGGCTCGTGACGATAACTGGATGGCCGAGCACATGCTCATCCTCGGCCTTACCGGCCCAACCGGCGAAAAGAAGTACCTCGCCGCGGCGTTCCCCAGTGCGTGTGGGAAAACGAATCTGGCCATGTTGGTGCCGACGATCCCAGGCTGGAAAGTGGAAACCGTTGGAGACGATATTTGTTGGATGAAGTTCGGTGCGGATGGCCGGCTCTATGCCATAAACCCCGAAGCCGGTTTCTTCGGTGTTGCACCCGGCACCGGCGAAGAAACCAATCCCAATGCCATGGCCTCGCTGTACGGCAACTCCATCTTCACCAACGTTGGGCTCACACCTGATGGAGACGTGTGGTGGGAGGGCATGACCGCTGAAGCACCAGCTCGACTTACCGATTGGAAGCACAATCAGTGGACCCCAGAAACTGATACTCCTGCTGCGCACCCCAACGCACGCTTTACCGTCCCCGCCTCACAGTGTCCTTCGATCGCCCCTGAATGGGAAGACCCAGCTGGCGTACCCATCTCGGCCATTCTCTTTGGCGGACGACGAGCCTCTGCAGTCCCTCTCGTTGTGGAATCGTTCGATTGGGAGCACGGGGTGTTCATGGGTGCCACCGTCGCTTCTGAAACCACTGCTGCGCAGGCCGGCGCGATTGGAAATCTGCGGTTTGACCCGTTTGCCATGCTGCCATTCTGTGGGTACAACATGGCCGATTACGTGCAGCACTGGCTTGACATCGGTGCATCAACCGATGCGTCGAAACTCCCGAAGATTTTCAACGTCAACTGGTTCCGCAAAGGTACTGATGGCAAGTTTCTCTGGCCCGGGTACGGTGAAAATAGCCGCGTTTTGAAGTGGATCATCGAGCGCGTTATCGGGACGGCTGAAGCCGTGGAATCTCCTCTTGGTTTGCTGCCTGCTCCCGGTGCACTCGATGTGAAGGGCTTGAACGTTTCCGAAGACCAAATGGCTCAGGTATTCATGGTTGATCCTGCAGAGTGGAAGAGCGAGATTCCAAAAATCGCGCAGCACTTCACTAACCTCGGCGGTCGGTTGCCGGATGCTATGAACGCACAGTTGTCGTCTTTGGAGCGACGTTTAAGCGTCTAGCTGTTTCGAGCCAGCAAGCCAGTCAAGCCCAGCGCAGCCAGCGCAGTTACTCCCAAATGATCAAGGCTAGGGGCCTGCGCACCGGCCTTATTCAACCTTGTTGCTTTTTGGCAATTTCGCTGAATTAAGTCTCACAACCAGGCCACATCACCGCAGGCTCAACTCACTGTAACAAGCGCGCTTACCACTTTACTTGTGGGGACACCCGCAACGAAGTTCACCCAGGTTGCTTCAACCTGGGCTACACCTGACACCCAAGCGGTTCCCTGTAACGAGGCGTTACCGGCGCTATCGACCTGCACGGAACCGACGGCGCTCCCACCAACTGCGAAGTCCACTCGTCCTCCACCCAATGCACCAGCTACCGAGATCGGGAACGCCACGCCAACAACAGCTGTTCTTGGCACGAAAAGGGTCAGCGTTCCTGCTTGACCTGGGACCGTAGTGGTGGCGCCCAGAATTGTCGTTGGTATTGATGTATTTGTTGTGTCGGGGGGTGCGATAGTAGTTGAGGGTACGGTCGTGACAGGCGCAGCGGTTGTGGTTGTCACAATGGTCGCTTGTTCAACGAGTCGAAGGTCATCGATCCAGATTGCCGCTTGGTTCACCCCCGATGTGTCTTGGAGCGCAAATCCGCCAATTGGTCCCGAAGCCGAATTCAATGCAGACATCGGAATAATGAGCTCACGCCAAACCCCAACCGGAAGGGGTCCCCCGAGTACGGAATTGATGCTGATTCGGCCACGTTCGGTTTGTGTCGCAGAGTACGAGACCACATCAATGCGTTGAGCTCCTGGGCCTTTGGTGTACATCCACAATCGTAGGTTCGCATATCGTGAACCGTCAGTCTCTGGGCCTCGGGTAATGAAGGACAATCGATTCGATGGTGTGATTTTGATTGAGCGCGTTCCGCGTTTTACGGGGGACTTCGCTGCGGCATCAGTAACTGCTGAACTGAAATTTTGATAGCCGTTTCGAAAGGCGTCGTCGAACAGGAATACTTCCCCACCCGGGTTGGCGGGCACCGTGGTTGTGGG
>JAYUVJ010000544.1:0-13263 GCA_043754155.1 Acidimicrobiia bacterium | reverse complement strand
CCGCCCGCCGATCGGCACCATCCCTGAAGAACCGGGGTCTTACCAATTTAGAGACATTGACGGACGGGTTATTTACGTCGGCAAAGCAAAGTCTCTTCGGTCGAGGCTAAACAGTTATTTCGGCAACCCCATCGGAATGCACCCTAAAACGGCGCAGATGGTGGCTACGGCGGCGACAGTTGAGTGGATCACCGTCCGTACTGAAGTTGAAGCGTTGATGTTGGAGTATTCACTGATCAAGCAGTACCGGCCCCGCTTTAACATCAGGCTCCGAGATGACAAAAGCTATCCACACCTAGCAGTCACGATGAGCGACGAGTTTCCTCGGGCCATGGTGCGGCGGGGGGCCAAAGATAAGGGCACCAGGTATTTCGGCCCATACGGGAATGCTTATGCCATCCGCGAAACGCTCGATCTGTTACTCAGAAGTTTTCCGATTCGTACGTGTAGTGACAATAAGTTCAATACCCATAACAAGCTGGGTCGTCCGTGTTTGTTGTTTCATATTGAGAAGTGTTCAGGTCCCTGCGTTGGTGAGGTGACCAAGCCGGTCTATGACCAGATGGTTGGCGATCTCGTCAACTTTTTGGAAGGCGAAACAGCGCCCCTGATCAAACGGCTTGAGACGACCATGCTGATGGCTTCGGAGAACCTGGAGTTCGAGTTAGCGGCCCGCACAAGGGATCGCCTGTCGAGCGTGCGCAAAGCGATTGAGAAACAGCAGATGGTGGCCACCGAAACCGACGATTGCGATGTCATTGGTATTGCCGACGATGAGCTTGAAGCCGCGGTGCAGATTTTCTATGTGCGCAGAGGAAGAGTGGTTGGCCGTAAAGGCTTCATCGTCGACAAGGTCGAGGAGCTCAGTGGTCCGGATTTGATGGGTCAAATTCTCGAAGAGTTGTATTACGACGAGCCTGCGGCTAGTTATCCCCGAGAGGTGTTAGTTCCCGAGCTACCTACCGATGTGTCGGTGTACGAAGACTTCATCGGCCAACAACGTGCTGCTTCTCGTGCTGGCGGGCCCGGGCGGGTGAGCCAGAAGGTAATCATCCGGGTTCCTGAACGTGGTGATAAGCGCGCATTACATGAGACCGTTACCAAGAATGCCAAAGACGAATTTGTTCGCCATCGGATGCGCCGAAGTGCCGATCACAACGCCCGAGCCAAAGCCCTGAACGAGTTGCAGGATTGGCTGGATCTGTCCGAAGCGCCTTTGCGAATTGAGTGTTACGACAACTCTCATATCCAGGGTTCCGATTACGTCAGTTCCATGGTGGTGTTTGAAGACGGAATGGCGAATAAGCGCGAATACCGTCGGTTCAAAGTACGGACTGCGGGAGACGGCACCTCATTGGGTAACGACGACTTTGCCGCCATGGAGGAGGTGCTCACTCGGCGGCTCACGGCTTACCTGAGGGAACGCGATGAGCCGATCGAATCAAAAACCAAATTTCGGTATCCACCGAACCTGCTGGTGATCGACGGCGGGAAAGGCCAACTATCGGCAGCGGTCAAAGTGTTGGAGGACCTCGGACTCGATAACGAAATTGCGGTGTGTTCGCTCGCCAAACAGTACGAAGAGGTCTACCTCCCGTACCAATCCGATCCGATTCGCATTCCGCGGCAATCCGAGGCGCTCTACATGCTGCAACGCCTCCGCGATGAGGCCCACCGGTTCGCCATCACCTATCACCGCGAGCTCCGAGCCAAACGCATGACCAAAAGCGTGCTCGACGATATTGCAGGTTTAGGAGAAGCCCGCAAGAAGCGACTCACCAAGGAACTCGGTGGTATCACCGCCGTTAAAGCCGCTTCCTTAGAAACTCTTCTCGGTCTGTCGTGGCTTCCCGAAACCGTCGCCCAAGCCATCCACGAGAAGATCCACACCCCCGAGCCAAGCTAACGGCCAGACAAGTTGTGTAAGAGGCCGTCGGCAGTTCGCTGGCTCGGGCGTAAGGCTTTCGGGTGAGAAGCTGGGGTGTGCGCAATGAACGTGAAGAACTTTGGGAAATCAATGCTGGATGGTGGCAGGAGGGGTTTTCCGATGGTGCCGATGTTGAGTACGTTGAGCAGATTGTCCCTATGGCTGCCGAACGGCTGGCGGGAACTCGTCGGGTGCTTGATGTTGGTACCGGTGAAGGCCAACTAGCGAGACTTGCCATTGGCGCTGGTGCTACGACCGTCGTTGGGATTGACCCCACGTGGCTTCAGCTTGATGTGGCCACCAAGAAGGGCGGTGGCGTGGATTACGCACGTGCCGAGGCCGCCTTGCTTCCGTTTTGTGATGCCTCTTTTGATTGTGTGCTGGCCTGCCTAGTGTTCGAGCACATTGCTGATGTGGATTCAGCCATCGCCGAAGTGGCCAGAGTTTTGGAACCGGGCGGACGGTTTGTGTTCTTCCTCAACCACCCTCTTCTCCAAACCCCCGGCAGCGGCTGGATCGACGACACCATCATCGAAGAGCAGTACTGGCGAGTGGGCCCTTACCTCATCGAAAGCGACGAAATTGAGGAAGTGGAAAAGAATGTCTTCATTCCTTTCGTTCATCGGCCGATGTCTCGTTACGTGAACGCTATGGCCCGTAATGGGCTCAATATCGTGGAGATGGCCGAGCCTGCACCACCTCCAGGGTTTTTGGAAAAGGCCGGAGAATATGCCGAAGCTGGCACGATCCCAAGGCTCCTTTTGCTTCACGCGGTAAAACCGATCACCCCGATTTCCTGGCCGTAGCCTGGAAACCAAAATCACTTCCCGCTCACACGCGCTAGATCCAAACCACTCCGAAACGAACAAACGAGAAACGAGGAGATCCACCATGGCTGAATTCGTCATCATCACCGGCATGTCGGGCGCAGGCCGATCGTCGGTTTCCAACGTGTTCGAGGATATGGGTTGGTTTGTGATCGACAACATGCCGTTGCTGCTCGTGGGCAAGGTTGCCGAACTTGCCGAAGGACCCAATGCCAAGGCCGACAAGATCGCCTTCGTAGTGGGGAGAAACGCCCCAGAGGAGTTGTCGGCAGAAGGTGTGCTGGAAGCAGCGGTTGATCAGTTGCGGAGCGCAAATTCCCGAGTGCGTATTGTGTTTCTTGATGCCAATGATGAGGTGCTAATTCGCCGCTACGAGGGCACGCGAAGAAGGCATCCGCTTTCTGAGTACGACGGGGTTTCAGCAGGTATCAAACGGGAACGGGCCCTATTGGAATCGGTGAAAGCGCGTGCCGATGTGGTGATTGATACCGGCGATCTCAACGTGCATGAGCTGCGCGAGCGTATTCACGGGATTTTTAACGAAGACAATTCCTCGACGATGGCCGTCAACGTGGTGTCGTTTGGTTTCAAGCACGGCCTGCCGCACGATGTGGATTTGGTGTTCGATCTGCGTTTCCTCCCAAACCCTCACTGGGTGGAGGCGTTGAGGCCATTCACTGGTCAAGATGCGCCGGTTCGCGATTACGTGTTGGGAAATCCTGATGCGGTGCTGTTCAAAGCCAAGCTGCTCGATCTGCTCGACATGCTGCTGCCTGCGTATGTGAAAGAAGGCAAGTCGTATCTGTCAATCGCTATTGGCTGTACTGGTGGTCAGCATCGCTCGGTGGCGATGTCTGAAGAGGTCGGACGGGTTATTACCGAGTGGGGTTACCCAACGGTGGTTCGTCACCGCGATATCACCAAGCGCTAGCGATCAGCGGCCTCGCCCGGCGATACCAAAGCAAACTCGCCTCGCAACTACCCATGAAGAAAACGACATCCAAGATCGACGCGCCTCTAATGCTTAATTATTCGCTTAACACCCCGTGGATTTTCCATCCGTCCCTCCAAAAGGGCGGCCCCAAAGTGGTGGCCCTTGGTGGGGGTTATGGACTATCCGCCACACTAAGAGCGGCTCGCCGGTATGCAAGTGCAGTCACTGGGATTGTCTCTGTGGCCGACGACGGTGGCTCAAGTGGCCGTTTACGTGAAGCGTTTGGAATTCCTGCTCCAGGCGATTTGCGACGTTGTCTTGTAGCCCTCGCTGGATCGCATGATTCGGTGTGGGCCAAAGCTTTTGAGAAGCGATTTGATGCCGCTGAGTTACAGGGTCATCCGTTAGGAAACATTGTGATTGCCGGGCTGGCTACTTCTACGGGCGATTTCAGCGCGGCAATTGATGAGGCACTGCGATTGCTGGAGGCTGTAGGGCGCGTATTTCCAGCCACGGTGGGTCCCGTGTCGTTGGCTGCGACCTTCCGACGATACGGAGGCACGAAGGAGCGCCCTTTTTCGGTGGAGGGCAAGGTGCAGGGTGAGGTAGCCGTGGGGGAGACCTACGGTTTGACCTCAGTTGCCGTAGTGCCGGCTGACCCTATGGTGCCGATGGCTGCCTTGGATGCGATTGTTGAAGCCGATCAGGTGTTAATTGGTCCGGGTTCGTTATTCACCAGCGTTCTCGCTGTGGCCGCGATCCCCCAAATTCGTGATGCGCTGGCCGAGGCCAAAGGGGAGCGGATCTACATCTCCAATCTGAGCGAGCAGCATCCTGAGACGACGGGTTACTCCATGAGCGACCATATCTCGGCATTGGCCAATCATGGGGTGATGATCGACGCGGTCTTGCACGATCCAGCGCGGCTCCCTCTAGGTCAAGGCAGGTGTCCGGAGGTGGTCACTGCTTCGTTGGCGGATTCTTCCGGCCGACTCCACGTATCGGAGTTGTTGGCCGAAGCCCTCAAAGACCTCTGGTAGCTGTCGGTTCGAAGTAACGCAGTCCAGCGGAGGGAAATCATGGCCGTAACGCAACGTTTTCCTTCACTCAATTGAGCTTTCCCAGGTGTTGCGCTGCGAAATCGTTGCGATGGTGCATCGTTCACCGAAAAGCGGGATTAGGCGACGGCAACCCGGCGGATTTGACTTTTTGCTGACAACGTTCACGCGGTACGAAGTTCTCGACCATGATGGAGCGGCTCAAAAAGCCGGTTTGATCTTCCCCCAAGGTTGGATTGTGTTTGAGAGTTCTGTGGTTCCGTCAGCTCTGGCGGCATCGCACCACCGCATCTACGTGCTCGCACGAGTTACGGAACTATCGCTCCGCTCAACAACGGGCGGGCCTTTTCTTGGAGGATCACTCACATGGCAGTGCGCGTCGGCATCAACGGCTTTGGTCGTATCGGTCGTAACTTTTTGCGAGCCGTTTTGGAGCAAGAAGCTCGTACCGGCAAGAAGACCATCGACTTCGTGGCGGTCAATGACCTCACGACCGTCGAAACGTTGGCTCACCTTCTCAAGTACGACTCAGTTATGGGTCGGCTTGATGGCAAGATTTCGGTTTCCAAGAAGGGCATCACCGTTGATGGTGAAGAGTTCCTTGTGTTGGCCGAGCGTGACCCGAAGCTTCTTCCTTGGGGAGAGCTGGGCGTAGACATTGTGGTTGAGTCGACCGGTATTTTCACAGACCGTGACAAGGCTGCCTATCACCTAGAAGCTGGCGCCCGACGAGTGATCGTTTCGGCCCCTTCGACCGGTGCCGATGCCACGTTCGTAGTTGGCGTAAACGAAGACACCTACGATCCAGCAACGCATCTGGTTGTGTCGAACGCTTCATGCACCACGAACTGTTTTGTGCCGATGATCAAGGTGCTCGATGATGCCTTTGGTGTGCAAAAGGGTCTGATGACTACGGTGCATGCCTATACCGGCGATCAGAGCCTCGTTGACGGCCCCCACAAGGACCTCCGTCGTGCTCGTGGCGCTGCCATCAACATCATTCCCTCTTCCACCGGTGCTGCTCGCGCTACTTCGTTGGTGCTGTCCTCGATGAAGGGCAAGCTCGATGGTCAATCGCTTCGTGTGCCGATCCCTACCGGTTCCATCACAGACTTCACCGGCCTTCTCGGCCGCGACGTAACGGTTGCTGAAGTGAACGCCGCTTTCAAGGCCGCTGGTTCCAAGGGTCGTTTGGCCAAGGTTCTGAACTACACCGAAGATGAGATTGTTTCCAGCGACATCGTGGGCGATCCTGCATCGTGCACCTTCGACTCGGGCCTCACCCAGGTTATGGGCAACATGGTCAAAGTATTTGGCTGGTACGACAACGAGTGGGGCTACTCCAACCGTCTTGTTGACTTGATCAACCACATGGCTTCCAAGAAGATGCCAAAGGCCGCCAAGAAGTAATTTTTTTCAATCTGCCCTGCCCGTTCCCATCTGGGTGCGGGCCGGGGCTTCGCTTCGCCGTCAAGCTTCGCCTTCAACTTGGGCGCAAAGGGCGTCAGCAAGAACCCTTTTCGGGACCAGTTTGGGTCCGTTTGCGAACAGGTCGTTTGGGCGGTTGATCGCTCGACGCAAACTTGTGCGCAAAGGTCGTTGTAAGCAACCTTTTGGTTCAAGTTGAGCTCGAGCAGCGCCGGAGTCCGTTGCTCTCATTTTGGCCAGCAGTAACAATTCATATTTCCAGCAGTTTGAACAACTAGGTGTACAGATGAAGTTTGGCGTTCCAGAGCTAGAAGACCTTCCCAACGTGTCGGGCAAGAACGTGTTGGTGCGTTGCGATTTCAACGTACCAATTAGTCGTGATGCAGAGGGCAACGCGGTGATCGACGACGATCTTCGTATCCGCGCAGCGCTTCCCACCTTGAAGTGGTTGGTTGCAGCTGGCGCAAACGTGACCGCTTGTTCGCACCTCGGACGTCCGAAGGGTGCACCGGATGAGAAGTATTCGATGGCGCCGGTGCGTGCTCGCTTGGCTGAGCTGGCCCCCGAGGTCAAGTTGCTCGACAATCTCCGGTTCAATGCCGGAGAAGAAGGCAACTCACCGGAATTCGTAGCCGAGTTGGTTGCCGACCAAGACTTTTATGTCGACGATGCCTTCGGTGCAGCCCATCGTTCTCATGCTTCAATTGTTGGTCCTCCGGCTTTACTCCCGAGTGCTGCTGGTCGTTTGTTGGCCAAGGAAGTTGAAGTACTCGGCGCGCTTATTGATGGTCCGGCTCGACCGTTCGTATGCGTGCTTGGTGGTTCCAAAGTGTCCGACAAACTCGGTGTCGTTGAAGCGCTGCTCGAAAAGTGCGACAGGCTCTTGATAGGCGGCGGCATGGCCTACACCTTCCAGGCGGCTCTTGGCTATCCCGTGGGCGGATCGTTGTTCGAACCCACCATGGTCGAGAAGTGCAAGGAGCTTCTGGCGAAAGCCGGAGACAAAATCATGCTTCCGGCGGACATCACTGCGCTCAGTCGTGATGGGAAATTCGGTTCTGATGTCGCTTCGCGGAGTGGCGAAGTTCGTCAGCTTCACCGCAGTGTGCCTGATGATTTTATGGGTCTCGATATCGGCCCGGGGACCGCAGCTGCTTACTCCGACGTGATTCTTGGTGCCCGAACCGTGTTCTGGAACGGCCCGATGGGCGTGTTCGAAGACGATCGTTTCGTGGCTGGTACACGCACGGTTGCTCAAGCCATGGCCGACACCAAAGCGTTCACCATTGTTGGTGGTGGTGATTCGGCGGCGTCGTTGGCGAAGTTCAAACTCGATGACGAGGTAAGCCACGTTTCAACGGGCGGCGGCGCATCATTGGAATATCTCGAACAGGGCGACTTGCCCGGATTAGCGGCCCTGCGTGGAGCAGCGGCTCGGATGGGACTGTAAGCCATGGCAATTCGTTTCCCGCTTATTAGCGGCAACTGGAAAATGAACCACAACCACCTTGAAGCCATTCACTGCGTGGAGAAGTTGCACTTCCGTTTGGCCCGCGAAGATTACGCGTTTGCCGATGTTTCGATTCATCCTCCGTTCACCGATATACGAAGCGTGCAGACGTTTTTGGCGGGGGAGAAGAAGGCGCAAATTCAGCTTGGCGCGCAGAATGGACACGCCGAAGACAAGGGTGCCTATACCGGCGAAGTAAGCATGACCATGTTAGCCAAGCTCGACGTGCGTTTTGTGATCGTCGGCCATTCGGAGCGTCGTCAGATGTTTGGCGATACCGATGAAGTGGTGCACGCCAAGGTGAAGTCGGTCATCAAAAACGGGATGATTCCGATTTTCTGCTGCGGTGAAACCTTGGAACAACGCGACGCTGGCGACGCCGAAGCAATCGTTCGTGCGCAGATCGTTGCCGGTCTTGCCAAAGTAAAGGCTGAAGACGTTGGCAAGATCGTTGTGGCGTATGAGCCGATTTGGGCCATTGGTACCGGTGTGACGGCGACGAGCGAAGATGCTCAGGTCATGTGTGCCGCGGTTCGTACCCAGATCGTCGAAACCTTCGGTGCTGATGCCGGGTTGCGTGTGCGGATTCAATACGGCGGTTCGGCCAAGCCCGGCAATGCCGCGGAGTTGCTGAGCCAGCCTGACATCGATGGTTTGTTGGTGGGCGGCGCTTCGCTCGATCCCGATGAGTTCGCGAAAATCGTGCAAGCTGCTGCACACTTGGGCTGACCGCACGCAGATGCTTGCGAAATGCTTGCAAAAGTTGCTATTCTCTTGCCGTGACGGGCGGGCGGGCTATTGCTAACCTCTCGTCACCCTCTAGGAGTTTCTATGTCTTTCATTACCCCAATCGTTGTTGTTCTCTCGGCGTTCTCGTCGTTCTTTCTTATTGTGCTTGTTTTGCTCCATAGCGGGCGTGGCGGCGGTCTTTCGGACATGTTCGGCGGTGGAATTGGGGCGGCTGCGGCTGGCTCAACCGTGGTTGAGCGAAACCTTGATCGGATCACCGTCGTGTGTGCATTGATTTGGGCGTTTACCACCATCGCCCTAGTAGTGCGAATGCAGTAGCGATTAAAGCGATGTAAGCGATGTAAACAGTGCTTTCGGGAATGGTTGCGATTTACGGTTTGTTAGTTTTATGTACAACGGAAAACCACATTGGAATGCAGTTCCAGCTATCTTCGACACCAATCGACTTCCCCACCACCCGGGACGGGAAACCGAAAACCTCGACATTGCCGTGTCGAGGAGCTTCTAACACTCTCGAGACGGAGGTCTCATGCGTACCCGTGCCACCCTCATTGCCGCTGGCGCTCTAGCCATCACGGCTGGACTAATCGCTTCCCCAGCACTTGCCGCCACTAAGAAGGCTGTCAAAGAGGCTCCCTTCATTGACCTGCAGAACTTTGCAGCTGGTGAGCCTGACCACATCGATCCAGGTACCACCTCTACTCTGACCGGCGCGCAAGTTGCCGTGTTGATGTTCGATTCCTTGACCGACACCGCCGCATCAGGTGACCTAGTTCCTGCCGCAGCCACCAAGTGGACAACTGCCGATTCTGGTAAAACCTGGGTCTTCAACCTGAAGAAAGGCGCGAAGTTTTCCAACGGGGAGTTAGTTCTTCCATCAAGCTTCCTTAACGGCTGGATTCGTGCCACCGATGCCAAGCTGGCCTCGGAAGTCGCGTACCACTCTTACATCATTGACGGCTTTCAAGCCTGGAACGAAGGCAAGGGTCCAAAACCCACTTCCGTTGTGGCCAATGACAAGAAAATGACATTAACGGTCACACTTACCAATGCGTTTCTGGGCTTCCCAGCAATTGCTTCGCACCCAGTGTTCTCACCTTTGCCAAAGTCCCTTTGGGCTGCGGATGGCAAGGCCGAGGAAAACGGAACATCGCTGATCGGTAATGGCCCGTACATGCTGAAGAAGGCCATCACCAAGCAGGCTGGCGGCGAAGTTGACCTTGTCCGGAACCCGAAGTACACGGGCAAAAAAGGCACACTCGTTGAGATTGATTTCAAGATCACTAAAGATGTCAATGCTGCCTACAACTTGTTCGAATCAGGCCAAGGTATGTCGGCTGCCGTTCCAGCGGGTCGTTTCAAGGAAGCCGCTGCCAAGTACGGCGATCGCGGTCTTGGAGTAGTTCTCGGCACCGATTATTGGGGCTTCAACTGGGAGGACCCAATCGTTGGTGGACCTAAGAACGTTCTCCTTCGTAAAGCCATTGTTCAGGCCATTGACCGTTCGCAAATCTCTGAGCAGATTTACCAAGGTCAGCGCAAGCCAACCGATCAACTTGTTCCTAAGGGTATTCCTGGCTACAAGGCCGGTCTTGGACTTGGTGTCGCTCGGAACCTTGATGGTGCAAAGAAGGACTTCGCCGCATGGCAGGCCGCTGGCAATAAGCAGACCGATCCAATCCGCTTGAGCTACAACGAAGGCTCAAACTGGGACAAGGTTGCAACGATCATGGTGGGCAACCTGAAGGATGCCGGTATCGATGCAAAGCTAGATCCGTATCCAGCAGACGGCACGTACTTCTCGAAGATGCGCAAGGGTGGCGGACAGATCATTCGTGCTGGTTGGTTCGCCGACTACACGCTCTATGACAACTTCATGTTCCCGCTTCTTCACAAGTCTTCCATCGACGGTGACAATCTTGAGCGTTACAACAGCGACAAGTTCAGTGGGCTTGTAGACAAGGCTCGTGCCACGGCAGATCCTGCGGCCGCTGCAGCTACATACAACGAGGCCGAGAAGCTTGCGCTGTCGGAAGATGTAGTTGTAATGCCTACGGTTAACCGTGCCAACAATATGGTCTTCTCCGACAAGGTAAAGACCCTACCCATCACGCCACTCGGATTCGTCCTATACAACGAAATCGTAATGGGCTAACTGACTTGAACCAAAGGGGTGGTTGGGGCGTCGCTCCAACCGCCCCTTTAGTTTTCCGTGATTTCGGTCGATCTTGTAATGGTCCGAATCTTCACGATTCCTCTTCAACGATTGACACGATGACGGAAACCAATGGGCTCGTATCTACTAAAACGTCTCGGCCTCACTATTTTTGTAGTTTGGGCGGCGCTTACTTTCATGTTTGTGCTTATCGAACTGATGCCTGGAGACGCCGTTCAAGCTAAGGCCGGCGAAAAAGCCGTCGGGTCGGCAATCGAAGCAAATATGCGAGCGAAATACGGCCTCGACAAACCCGTGATAGTTCGCTACGGGAAATACCTTGGCAACTTGGTGCAGGGCGATCTTGGATTTTCGTTTAAAAATGACCGATCGGTGAATACTGATCTTAAAGAAACCATGAAAAACAGCCTCCGACTGTTGTTCTGGGGTGGAATTGTGCAGATCGGTGGTTCTCTGCTCTTCGGATTTATTTCCGCAGCCAAGAAGGGCTCTTGGCTCGACAAATTCACTACGACAGGCAGCGTGGCTATACAAGCCATCCCCGTTTTTGTGACCGGACTACTCGCGCAAGTGTTGTTTGGAGTAATACCCGTTCAAACCTTTAAGGCGCAGTGGCTGAACTTTAACTTCGCTTGGCCCATAGACGGTTGGAAACTCGGGATTTTGCCTCCCAACTTTAAAGCGATTGTTTTGCCAGCCATAGTGGTCGGCGTTGTGCAGATGGCGTTCCTAGCTCGACTGTTGCGATCGTCGATGTTGGAAGTTCTGCGCGCTGACTATCTGCGGACCGCAGCGGCGAAGGGGCTCCCACGGCGAACCGTGCTTGTGAAGCACGCTATGCGTAACGCGCTCATTCCCTACGTAACTGCCGCCGGACTTGCTCTCGTGGAGATTTTCGGGATTGCCGTTCAGACGGAAACCGTTTTCGGTATTTATGGGATCGGATCCAAAGTCGCAGAAGCAGCCTCGATTCAAGATGGTCCTGTTGTTTTGGGTCTTTCAACTGTGGTGATTCTTGCTGCCGCCTTAGTCACGCTTCTGATCGATTTCAGTTACTCGCTGCTTGATCCCCGTATCCGCGTCGGTGACAAGGTGGCTGTATGACTGTCCCTTTCAACGATCCGATTCCGCTCGGTTTGGATCGGGATCCGATTTCTCCGGATCTTTCCTATTGGGGTGATGTTCGCAAGCGATTCTTTCGGAACAAACTTGCCGTTGCCGGCTTGACCGTCTTTTTCATACTGGTGCTTCTGGCAATTTTCGGACCCTTAATTTGGTCGGGTGACTTTAAGAACGCCCGCTCAGGGTTCGAAAATTTTCGACTGTTCAATTCAAAAGCAGTACTTGGTACGGATGATTTAGGGCGGGACATGCTTCGCCGAACTGTTCGAGGTTTGGGGATTTCACTTCGTTTGGCTGCGGCCGTGACGATAGCGGTAACTCTCCTGGGCATGGTGCTTGGAGGGTTGGCGGGTTACTTTGGCGGTTGGATCGACAACGTATTGGGTCGCTTGATTGATGCGCTGTATGCCGTGCCTTACGTGATCATCGGTATTGCTTTCATTGCGATTTTCGGTCGCAGCTTTTGGACAGTTATGGGCACCTTAGTATTCACTGGTTGGCTGTCAACGGCTCGTCTGTTCAGAGCCTCGGTGTTGCAAGTTCGTAGTCAGGACTTCATTGAGGCGGCGCGTGCTACCGGGGCTGGAAGCAAGCGGATCATCCTTCAGCACGTAGTTCCGAATGCTTTGCCGCCGGTCGTGGTGAGCATTGCCTTTTCGATTGCCGGCGCAATTCTGGCCGAATCGATTTACTCGTTCTTAGCCATTGGTTTTATTGAGCCAACTCCGGCTTTGGGCGTGATGATCCGACAGGCTCGCGGAAATTTTCAGGCGTACCCGCATCAGCTGTTTGTTCCGGCTTCGGTTCTGATCTTGTTGACGCTTTCCATAGTTTTCGTAGGCGATGGCCTGCGCGACGCACTTGATCCGAAACTGCGCGGTGCCGAATAAATGAGTGAAGTGTTGCTTTCCGTGCGTGATCTGCGTACGTACTTTCATACCGATGCTGGTGTTGTGAAGGCCGTTGACGGTGTCTCGTTTGATGTTCATGCCGGGGAAGTGCTCGGGATCGTTGGCGAATCTGGTTCTGGTAAATCGGTGACGGCTATGAGCATTCTCGGACTCGTTGCTATGCCTCCGGGCCGAATCGAGTCGGGCCAGATTCTGTGGAAGGGCCAGGACCTCCTCACGGCAACCGACAAAGAACTACGTAAAATCCGTGGTGCACAGATCGCCATGATTTTTCAGGATCCCATGTCGTCGTTGAATCCGGTCTACACGATTGGGAATCAAATCGAAGAAATGATCCGCACCCATCAGCCACTTTCGAAACAGCAAGCTAAAGCTAAAGCCATCGATATGTTGGGCCTCGTCGGCATTCCAAAACCAGCTGAGCGTGTTGATGACTACCCACATCAATTCTCCGGCGGAATGCGCCAGCGAGCAATGATCGCCATGGCTTTGGCTTGTGAGCCGCAGCTGCTGATTTGTGATGAGCCCACTACGGCGCTCGATGTGACCGTTCAAGCTCAAGTGCTTGAAGTGATCGAGAAGTCAGCGCAAGAAGTTGGCGCTGCGATCTTGTTAATCAC
>JAYUVJ010000543.1:0-2427 GCA_043754155.1 Acidimicrobiia bacterium | reverse complement strand
TGCGTTCGCAGCAGACATAAGGTCAGTCTTACGCGCAGGACCGCAGTTCGACCACCCAGGGCAGCTTCGGTCTCCGTTTTAAGAGTGATTGGGGCGAGTCCAAGGCCGGTAGCCTGGTGTGATGCTTCAACAGTTAAAAAGTACGTCTACAACAGCGGAAAAAACCGCCGGGGTTCCAGGGCGTACATCGCTCGTGCGCACGGTTGCTGGGATCTTGGTGGGCGTACTTGGCTTCCTTGCGGTGAGTTCTTGGCACGCGCCAACCGCAGATGGTCGCAAGAAACGTAAACCCGCCTCTGAGACTGTTGACAGTCAACAACTCAGCAGTACATCGATTGCGGTGGGCGCAGCGAATTCATCCGAAAAAAGAAAATCCGTAACTTCCAAGCCAAGGAAATCCGGTGAAGTGCTGGTGTTTCCAGGAGCCGGCAAGCGCGTCCAAACTCCTTCCACAGACGTTTCCAAAAACATGCTCAAACCGGAACCAACCTTGGTTGCCTCCGCCCGGCCTGCGGGTTCTTCTGCCCTGAATTCCAAAACCACGGCGAAGTCCAATCGAAGCGATCCACGGTTGCGGGCAATAGGTTTTCGCTCGCGCACAAAGCTCGAGCAGCATTACGAAAAACACGGACGAGAGTTTGGCAACGTTTCGCTAGAGGAGTATCTTGCAATGGCCCAGGATTTGCGGGATGCGCCGTTGTCAGACCGCGTACTCGAAGCCAACCAGGCTGGAGGCACGATCAGTCGTTTCGATCGAAAAACGGGGGCGTTCACTGCCTTCGATCGGGATCTCACTATTCGAACCTTCTTCAAGCCCAACGGAGGAGAGGCCTACTTCCGCCGAGCCGCCACAAAAACGCATTAGGTGCAGGGCCAACTGTCTCCAACTGAAACTTCACTCCACTAGGCGAATGCCCGAAGGGGCGATGGAAGACTCCACATGCGGTAACTCCACCACAAACTCGGTGCGGTGAGCCGGGAAGACGAACTCGCTGAACAGCACGGCGCGTCCGTCAACCGAGCGGGTCACGCGTTCGCACCGCAAGACCGGGGAGCCGACGGGTACCTCTAAAAGTGCGGCGTCATCTTCCGAAGCGGCCGCAGCACCAATTGTTTGAGAGGCACCTCCTAAAGGCACTGGGAAGTTCTCATAGAACGAGGCGCGCTCCACGGCGGATCGAGATACATCACCAGCCAAGTCTTCGGGCATCCAAACGGTAACTCGAGCAAATGGAGCACCGTCTGCCAGGTTCAGTCGTCGCACTTGCAAGACCATAGGTACACCTAGGATTTTCTGAACTGCCTTGGTCGCCCGCACGAAGCCAAAATCAAGAATGCGCCGTTCCGGGGTCACTCCACTTTCGGCTAACTGCGCCTCTATAGTGCCCAAGCCAACCAACGTCTGACGAAGCGGATCGGCAGCCACAAACCAACCAAATCCTTGACGTGAATCAATCAAACCTTCGTCACGAAGCGCATCGAGTGCCTTGCGCACGGTCACTCTCGATGCGTCATAAACCGAGGACAATTCCGATTCGCTCGGCAACAGTCCGCCACCTGGAAACTCTGTCGCGGCGATTCTTGAGCGCAGGGCCTCGGCGATGGATTGATACCGAAAACCACTGGTGTCTCTGGCCATCTGTTGCTCCCTCACTTCGATTCTTTGCGCTTCTTGCGACATGAAACTCTTCAACGTCGAGGGTTCCCAAATCAACCGACATGTATTATACTTGTCTTATTCACAGATTTCCACTGAGTGCGAAGACTGAACATCAAGACTGCCGGTTCTGGCCGGCAAAAGGAGCTAATCATGGCCGTTGCCGCCAATACCCCAGCCGCCCTCGTCGAGAAGGTGTACGCCAAGCTTGCCGCCAACACTGCCATTGGCCGCGCTCGTTTGGGCCGCTCGATGACGTTGGCCGAGAAGATCCTTTGGGGTCACATGCAAGACGCTCAGAATGATGGTTTTGATCGCGGCGTTACCTACGGCGATTTTTTCCCAGATCGCGTGGCCATGCAGGATGCCACCGCCCAAATGGCTTTGTTGCAGTTCATGACTGCCGGACTCCCGCAGGTTGCCGTGCCCTCCACAGTGCACTGCGATCATTTAATTCAAGCACGCGTCGGCGCGATTAAAGACCTCGAGATTGCCAACGACACCAACCGAGAGGTGTATGACTTTCTGCGCACAGTCAGCGCCAAGTACGGCATTGGTTTCTGGAAGCCCGGCTCTGGCATCATCCACCAAGTCGTGATCGAGCAGTACTCATTCCCCGGCGGCATGATGATCGGCACCGACAGCCACACACCCAATGCAGGCGGCCTCGGCATGATTGCTATTGGCGTAGGCGGAGCGGATGCGGTCGACGTGATGGTTGGTCTCCCCTTCGGCGTGCGCTACCCCAAGCTCATCGGCGTGAAACTCAC
>JAYUVJ010000542.1:0-5374 GCA_043754155.1 Acidimicrobiia bacterium | reverse complement strand
GCCAGCCATCGTTCCTTAAACGTCACCGGTTCAGGTTACTGGCGTGCCGTTGACAGCAGCACACATTTGAGCGTAAACCATGAACGGAAAAGACCTTATTTATATCGTTTTCACTCAATGGTTGGCAAAAATCAGGGCAGGGTTACAGCACCCATGTCGGCGCCCTGTACGAGTTTGGCGAACTTCGCCAACACGCCAGAGGTGTAACGGGGTTCGGGGAGAACCCAATCGGCACGGCGGGATTCGAGCACGGCTGGGTCGACGAGTACATCGAGCTTGCGGTTAGGCACGTCGACGCGGATGATGTCGCCATCACGGAGGAAAGCAATGGGTCCGCCATCAACGGCTTCGGGGGCAACGTGGCCGATACAGAAGCCCCATGTTCCGCCAGAGAAGCGACCATCGGTGATAAGCGCGCAGTCTGATCCTCGTCCAGCGCCTTTGAGTGCACCGGTGATGGCCAACATTTCGCGCATGCCCGGGCCACCCTTTGGGCCTTCATAACGGATGACGAGAACCGTGCCCGGCTGAATGTCGCCAGCAAGAATTGCGTCCATGCAGGGATCTTCGCCTTCGAACACGCGAGCCGGTCCCTCAAATTGCAGTTGCTCTTTGGTGAGTCCGGCAACCTTAACAACTGAGCCCTTCGGAGCCAGCGAGCCGTGCAGAACCACGATGCCCGCATCGGCATGGATGGGATTGGAAAGTGGGCGGATAACGGTGCCGTCGGGGGCTGGAGGATTGTGGGCCTCAAGCTCAGTTCCCAAGCTACGGCCGGTAACGGTCATGACATCGCCATGCAGGAGTCCAGCGTCGAGGAGATGTTTCATGACGACGGGGATGCCTCCGATGTTGTCGATATCGGTCATGTGGAAGCGGCCGCCAGGCTTGGTATCGGCGATGTGCGGGATGCGCTTTCCAACGCGGTTGAAGTCCTCAAGCTTGAGATCAATGCGGGCTTCGTGGGCGATGGCGAGAAGGTGCAGCACGGCGTTGGTGGAACCTCCGAGAGCCAACACAACGGCGATGGCATTTTCGAACGCCTCCATGGTCATGATGTCGCGAGCCTTGATGTTCTTGTTCACCAAGTTCATGATGGCCACACCAGAATCATATGCGTACTGATCACGTCGAGGATCAATGGCTGGTGCGCTGGCAGAACCTAGGAGCGACATGCCCAATGCTTCGCCTACAGAGGCCATGGTGTTAGCGGTGAACATTCCGGCACAACTGCCCTCGGTGGGACAGGCATGGGTTTCGATGTAGCTCAGCTCTTCATCGGTAAGCTTACCAACCGCATGGCCACCAACGGCTTCGAATACACTGGTGATGTCAAGCGCTTCACCGTGTTGACCCTTACCCGGAAGAATGGTTCCGCCGTAGAGAAAAATGCTGGGAAGGTTGAGTCGGGCGGCGGCCATGAGCATTCCGGGGAGGCTCTTGTCACAACCAGCGAAAGTGGCGAGCGCGTCCATACGCTCTGCGTGCATAACAGTTTCCACCGAGTCGGCAATCACCTCACGGCTTACCAACGATGCGCGCATACCTTCGTGACCCATAGAGATCCCATCAGAAACGGCGATAGTTACGAACTCAAGCGGCCAACCGCCAGAATCCTTCACACCCTGTTTGGCCCGTTTAGCCAATCGATCGAGGGGCATATTGCAGGGAGTTACTTCGTTCCAGCTTGACGCCACACCGATTTGCGGTTTATCCCAATCGCCATCCCCCATGCCCACGGCACGCAGCATGGACCGAGCAGGCGCCTTCTTAGGTCCTTCGGTAACGTCGGTTGAGCGGATCTTTCCAGGATTAGCCATCCGGATAGACTAGTAAATCCTCAGCTCAGCAGTTCGTCGTTCTCGCCCGCAAACCAGTAACAAAACTCACCGGCTAGATAGAGGAAATGCTCCGCCGTAACGCGTCTAGGGCTGGTGGTCACCGCCGAAGACTTCGCGGAGGGTCTCAGAATGCTCCAGGTGCCGCACCGTTTAAGTTCGGAAATCGCGCTTGAACCTGCAGCGGGGTTGATCACTTCTTGGCCGTTGCATTGCACGCCGTGGCGCCGGAGAGCACATAGAGGATTTCACCTCGAGCCAGGAACGGCCTCACCGTTGGGAATACCCGCGAAGCGTGGGAAACTCAAGCGATGAGCACGCAAGACAAACACCTTGACCCCTTGGGCGCGCCTGCGGTGGGTGAACGCATTGCTGGTATGTCGCTGGCCGATCAGCTTCGTCGCAAGATTCGTGTCACTAAAGTTATTGCTCTGGCCGAAGCGGTGAGTTACTGCCTGCTTGCCGGGTTCATGATCAACAAATATGTAGTGCACCATCAAGGCGGCTGGAACCAGGCAGGCCTTCGCATCGTCGCCTATTTCCATGGCTTCATTTGCATTGCCTTTGGCGTAATGGTGCTCGATATTTTCCGGGTCATGAAGTGGAGCAAAGGGTTTCTTCTACTGACCCTCGCCGGGCCCCCAGGTGCCCTAATCGCCCACCGCCGCCTTACCACGCAACCATTCCCAGTCACCATCAACAAACACGACATGATCCTTTAGCTTCGTAACCCTGGGGGCGCTAACGGCGAGCAGACGTTCACAGGGGTTCGCAGCGTCGTACGTTGGTTTGGGGACGATCAGTCCTCAAGCCCGTCATTTAAGCCCGGGGCCCGTAGAGGTCTCCCCTAGGCGGGCCAAGAGTTGGTCGCGGATTGACACACCGGGTTCGCGGGCTGGACCACCGGCGACTCGCCAACCGAGGCGGGATGAGTACAACAACGGCGGGTCCTTGAGGCGGTTTTCGCGGGTGGCCACGACTCTGGCAAAGAACAATTCGTGATCATCAAGCTGCAGACGTTGTTGCACTTCGCACCGAAAATAGGCAATCGAGTTGACGACGACAGGTAGGCCATCCCAGTCTTCAACGTATTCGGCGGCCACATTGTTGAAGCGATGGCCTGGATACGAAAAGTACTGGCCTTCCGCAATCTGATCACCGGCGAGAATCGACACACTAAACAGTCCGGTAGACACTATGTGCGCGTAGGTATCGTGTTTCGGTGACACCGAAGCCATGACAATCGGCTCCTCAAACGACACTTGCATCACCCAATGCGAACAGTAGAGATGCGGGTCAGATCCGTCGGCACCAGCAGCACCAACCACCTGCACCGCGTGCATCATCTGTCCAAGTGACTTCTTCAGCTTTTGGTCAATCATGGTCTACTATCGGCCGACCAGGGGATGCTTAGAAATCAAGATAGCAGCGACGACACCAATAATGGCAAGTGCACAGAGTATTATTACATCGGTTGACACCTTGGAGCCGCGTCGTTTGGGATTCAGCACCACGAATCCAGCGATGCCGCCAAAAAGCAAGCCTCCCAAATGGCCGCCCTTGGAGATTCCCGGGATCGAGAATGTGAGCACCAAATTGATGGCCAGCATGGGTCCCCATTGTGTTTGGGAAAATGGAACGCCGCGAGATTTTAATGCCACCACTGCGGCCCCGGCCAACCCAAACACTGCTCCCGAGGCACCACCTGTTAAGCCGTAAGGTTCAAGCAACATCGCGCCCGCTGCGCCACCAGCCATGGCAGCGAAGTACATGGCGGCAAAACGAGGCCGGCCGATTTGTTCCTCAAACGTGCGCCCCAGTTGGAACAGAATGTACATATTCATGGCTACGTGAAAGACACCGAAGTGCAAGAAACCCGAGGTGACAATTCGCCACCACTCACCCTTGGCCACGTATGGGGCAAAGAGTCCAAGATTATTGCCAGTGACTGTTTTGCTCTTTAAGAGATCGGTGTAGACGAAGATCACCAAGTTCACAGCGATGATGAGCTTTGTGAGCGGCATATCAGTTGATTTGAGTTGCCTTGCGTTCACTTTCGCCGCTCGGGCCACGTTCGCCGCGACGGGGCCACGTTGTTCCTTTACGCATATTGAGCAGTGGGCGCCAACGGGGGCGTCGGTTAGGCAACTCGGGCAAGCCGGTCTGCCACAACGGCTACAGGAGCGGCCGGTTTCACGATCAGGATGTATGTGGCAAGTAGGCACCCTCCCAGTCTTGCCGACTAGCTGCCCCTGGTGGTGAACTTCCCGGCAGTACATGCCGGATGCGGATGTCCTATGCAACACCTGGCTGACTAGATCAGTCGATGGTGACACCCAACTGGTTCAGGAGCGTTTCCACGTGTGTTCGAATCTCGTCACGAACTAGTCGAACTATTTCGATACCGGCACCCGCTGGATCAGTCAACGCCCAGTCGAGGTAGCGCTTCCCTGGATAGTACGGACACGTATCACCACAACCCATCGACACCACCACATCGACTGCTCGCACCACGTCATCAGTCCACGGCTTAGGGAACTCCATAGAGATATCCACGCCCACTTCGCGCATGGCCTCAACCGCCACCGGATTGATACTTGAAGCGGGAGCCGAACCGCCCGAATATCCAACGACCCGCTCGCCACCCAGGTGCCTCAACCAGCCGAGGCCCATTTGTGATCGCCCGGCGTTATGCACACACAGGAACAGCACAGCAGGTTTGTGTTCCCCAGCTGGCGGCGATCCAATCATTTTGGTTGTATTCATCTCCCTAACCTTTCGACGACCCAAAGGAGCCTCTTGACTCTGATCAACCGGGTACAAAAAGCTCACAAAGCCAAGGGCGATAACGAGGCCAACGAGTTGCATCACCATGAACATGGGCGCCGAAGACGGCTTGATCCCAGCGAACGTGTTGGAAAGCGTCCGAGCAATCGTCACTGCTGGATTGGCAAACGATGTAGACGAGGTAAACCAGTACGCCCCGCCAATCCACGCACCCACGGCAAAGGGAACCGAAGCACCACGGCCAGAGCGCACCACACCGTGAATAAGTAGTAACAGTCCGACGGTGGCGATCACTTCCGAAAGCCACAGAGCCCCAGATGAGCGAGCCTTCGTCGATACGTTGATCGCATCGAGTTCAAACATGAGGTTAGCAAGCACGCTACCGAGACACCCACCAATAACCTGCGCGCCTATGAACCCTAAAGTTTCGCGATTGCTGAGCTGTTTGAAATAGCGGAACGAAAGGGTAACTACTGGATTGAAATGGGCACCCGAAACCGGGCCCAGCATCAAGATCAACCCGATCAGCGCACCCGCCGTAGCCGCAGCATTTTCTAGCAGTTGCAGTCCAACGTCATTCGGCGAAAGCCGCTGGGCCATAATGCCCGAACCAACAACGCCAACTATCAACAGCGCCGTCCCCAAGGCTTCGGCAGTGAGCTTTCTCGCTAGATGCAACCGACTCGAAACCACCTCGGCAACTGGCGGGTTGTTTGTTTGCTTTTGATTCAAGAAGTACTCATTCGTTC
>JAYUVJ010000541.1:0-5130 GCA_043754155.1 Acidimicrobiia bacterium | reverse complement strand
AACGGACGCTCACAGACACCGGCGTCCGACCGTATGCCGTAAACGGTACGCGCTACGGCAACCTTATGGGACCAACGTCGATCGTGGCGGACGAGAACTCGGTATTCATCGCCGAAGCCGCTGCCCACCGAATCACTCGCATTGATCGCAGTGCGTTTAGCGGACATTCATTCATGCGGGGAAACGCGGGCGACGCGGCTTGTCTGCCATTCGATCCGCTCTTGTTTAAAGAAAACATTCGTGAGCGTTGGCGCCGACGCCAGTTGGGCACCGTTCCCACAGACCTATCTTTTCAACCGCGAGGTGTTCCCGACCTGAATTGCTTGCTTTCCCAACCGGCCGCTCACCAACTGGCTGCGGCTTTAGCAAAGCGCATTTTTAACACAGGCCAGGATCTTAAGTGGGTGCAGTGGTCTGCAGCGGAAAAAGCCAGATTGCAGGAAACTTTCGCGACAGCGTGGCGCTGGTACGAAAATTCCTTTTCCGGGCCGATCGATCAAGGCGTGCCAATGATCCCGGAGAACCTTGTTGCAAATGAGCCTCTGTTCCTAGGCGAGGCCGTGACTATGATTAGCAGGCAAGCGGGGGAGCAAATCTACTACGCGTCCGCTGGATTTGCATTGGCGGCTGAGTTTGGGGGCTGGTTCCCCTGGTCACTGCGAACTGCCGATCCGGCACCAATGCTCACCGAGGACCAATACTTCTTGCTTACCTCATTCACAAGCGGAGTTTTCCCGGGGCTTAGCAAGCCAGTCGAAGGATACGAGCTTTCACAACTGGTGGTCCAATGGGGCACGACCGGCCCGCACCCAGGTCATACGATGCCTGCACCACCTGGCTACACGCTTTCGTTCATGCTGAAAAACGATCTTATCGGCGGAACCCGACTTAGAACCATCGGCAAAGTTACGGAGTGGGCGCGCGACAATTTGTCGCACTACAACGGATGGTCGGATAAAGCCAACACGGAGGCAATATGGAAGTATCGTGGCATTCCTCCCCTGTCACGCGTACTCGAAGGAACTGTGTCAAGTGTACAGCCTGAATACGGCCACCGTCACTGGACCGCTGGTTGTGCCGGGACGACGGGCGTGTACAAAGCGCTTCTGCGTAGCGTGAATGTCCCCGCGTTGCAGGCAAACACCCGCTGGCATTCTTCAGTGTGCTTTCCGTCTGAGTACAAATGCCTTACCCACGCCGACGATCCCTACTCCCGTCTATCGGCGGGCTCATACCCGGGCGAGGAACTCTTGATAAGCCGAGCCACGTTCGACACATGGTTCGCGCCAACCTACGACTACAGCGCCTGCGGCGATTACTGGGACTACGACTACGAGATGTGCGAGCCGGTAAAGGTGGATAAGGCTGACAGCTGGAAGCAAGTGTATAGGGGAGGTCCAGAAATCGCACTCAGGAACCTTCCTCCCCAGTTGCTGCAATACTACTGCTACGACATCGCGTCCAACACGCCCAGAGCGCAGGGTCAAGTGGCTTTGCTTTATACTGACTGGTACACGGTTGCGCAGTTGGAGGCCACTGGGCTCTACTCTCGGATGGATGCAAAGCTTGCGCAGACGGGCGGTTGCGCGGCGTACCCTTAGCCCTAGGGCCGAAGCGGGAGGTCTTTGGGGGCTAAGGTTGTTTTGGCGCAGCACTGGAACGAAGCTCCCAAGTCCTACGAGCCCCGCCGCAACATGAATCCACGCGTGGCGTGTCGGGACACGTGGAGGCGCATCGAAGCGCTCCAGCGCAACCGTGCTTTCCTTGACGCTTATCGTGAAGCCCGCAAGCCTTGGCTCGTAGGTACCAAGCATGTTGAGTTCCCCCTCGGCGTTTGGTCTCTGCGCCATTTCCCCGGTATCAAAACTCCGACAGCGACTTCGTCGGGCTGATCGGCCAACATCGTTGAAAACATCGGACCTACGCAGTGATTTCGACCGCGGGCTGTCTTGCGTTCGCAGTTCGGTGTTGTAGTCGGCACTACAAGCATTGTCACCAATGAGGATGGGCACCGATGCGGGAAGTGCCTCGCTCTAAGCGGTGAGCTGCGCCTTCCCCCGAAAAGTGGCGATCGCTGCGTGCACTGCGTGCTGTCTTACTAACGCAACCGCCGTGAGGGCTTGGCTTTGAAAATCAACCCCGGTGAGGGATCCTTCGGCAAGACGCTTGAACTAAACCCGAGCAAGATCGAGGCTCCAGCCTAGATATCACCAACCCTCTTCAAATCAATCCAAGCAAGACGCATGCGAGCCATCGGCTTCGCGACAATGGTAGGTTCCGCGTCAGTGCACACCGCTACAGTGAAGGGCACAATTACATCCGATCTCGTTATCTTGCCGGTATCTACCCAAGAACTTGACGCGATAACTTTCCCCCCCGCCACGACCTGAAAGTCAAAGACGCCAGCATCCCCTACCCAAAAGAGGAGCTCGTACTTCCCGGGCGGCAATAGAGTTTTCGTCCCTCCTGAAATCAGCTTACACTCACCAGGCGTATCTGATTCGGTAGCGCAGATGTCACCTTGACAATTCCTTCCACAGTCATGAGTAAAAGGACTCCAAACGTCCTCCCAATGGATGGCTTTAAACGAAAACCCCGTGCAAGTTTCCCACGTGCACGCGCTTGAACAGCTCCGCGTTCCGGTAGCACCGCACTGGACGCACGCGCTATTCTTGACACCCAAAACACACTCGAAGCCGTTGTCGTTTGCGCCGTTACAATCGTCGTCCTTACCGTTACAAATCTCGGTTGTTGGGGACTTTGGCGCTGCATCGCATGCGACGGCATTCTTAGACGAGTTGCAAACGTGTTTTCCTGCACTCTTGCATTCTCCGGTTCCCACTTGGCAAGCCGATGACACAAGGGGGAAAGCCTCATCGGTCTTGCCGTTGCAATCGTTGTCAAGACCATCGCAAGACGCTTCGGTCAGCTCGTATTGCTTCGTGTACTCTTCACTCGAACAACTCAACCAGCCTTTTACGCCACCACATTTTTTTTTGGCGCCAACACACACACCTGACGAAAGCTCGCAGGCAGGCGGAATCGAAATGTCATCCATCACGCCGTTGCCGTCGTCGTCGATACCATTGCACTCCTCCGGCAGTGCGGACATAGTGACATCGAGATCGGGCGAGCCACCTCCGTCGGACATAGGGGAAGGCGCCAACAGTGTAACTGGCCAAAAGGTACACTTTTCCTGCAGTGCGATTTCGCCTTCAAACAATGGAACGCCAGACAAGGACGAAACCTTCAGTCCAAAGTTCGCATTGGACGCATACCCCGTAACGGCAATTTCGACTCTAGTTGATTTTTCGCATTGCAGGGCAGCTTCAAACACTTTTTGCATTCCATCCTGCCGAACCACGGCAACGACCACTCGCTCCCCAGACGAAACCCCCTCGCCGCAACCGAGAGCGAGGAGAATGGTATTTTGATTGCACGCCTCCACCGGTGGATCAAACGAACTAGGGCCCCCACAGGCGACCTCGCACAGCAGCAGGGCTAAACTAGTAGGAGCCAAAATTCTGCGAAATATCGTATCCACTTAAAATTCTTCCGTTTGGTCGACCGCGATCGGCCTTGCTTGTTCACTGCCGCTACTAGAAATTATGATGGCGGTCACGGCACCGGCAGCGACCAACGCAGCCAGCACCCCCCAAATCAACGGTTTCGCATAAACCGGCCGGGGTCGTGGCACCGCGGAATCATTTGCAGCCAGGCCAATTGACGAAGGGTCTGCCGGGCTCTCTGCGAGTCCCGCTGTCGCCGGTTCCCTTCGTTGGAACTCCGGCAACAGATTGACGGGCGCAATAGCCGGTGTTTTATGCTCAGTTTTCGCAACGGATGTTATCGGGACCAGGTTGACCTCGTGCCGAAGCGTCTCGGAGGCGTGCAACGTAATAGTCTCCTTCGCTCTTTCATGTCCTTGCCGATCTACCTGAATAACGTGGCGACCTGGAAGCAGCGGTATTGGGTGCTCAATAGGCGATGCGCCGCGAGGCCTTCGGTCAATCATGACTTCCGCAGCTGACGGCTTGGTATCAATAGTCAGGAACGCGATTCTACGACTTAGTTCCGCCTTTTGGGCGCGTGCTGACGCCAACGTTTCGGCCGACGCCGTGGTGGCGCGGTCCAAGAATGTTTGGAAGGCGAGATAGGCTTCAACCTCTTGCCCAGGGATCGCCGTTGAGGCCTGACCAATGTTGTAGAACAGCTTGTCACCGCCCACCAACTCGTGCGCTTCCCTAAACTTCGCAAGCGCCGCCTCTGCCTTGCCAGCATCAAGCAAACGATTGCCTTCACGCACAGCTGCCAACGCTTTCGTTTTGGCATCGTCCGGCAACGCCGCTCGTTGCTGAGCATTCGCCCGTGTGGGCGACGCCAGAGCGATCGCCATCGTGATTGCTATTAACGGGACCCATCGCTGTCCCATTAGAAAATGTCCTCGTTACGTTTCTTCTTGTTGGGTCCGCGTTTTGATTTTGGCGGCACAACCTTTGGCTGATCTGGCGTCGGCTCTTGGCGTGGTTGCGCAGTCTCCCCCGCGGGCGGCTGGGCAATTTCCGGCAATGGTGGCTTCGGCTCTGGTGCTGGTACTTGCCCTGGCGTTGCGGTCTTTACGGGCAAAGGTGGCTTCGCCTCCACTGGCGCGGCCGCCCGCGGAGCTTGAACGGCAGTGCGTTCTGGCGCCGCGTTGCGAGTGAAAAAGAACGTCGCTGCCGCCACTGTGACCGCCGTTCCAGCAATCACTCCAACAAGCGCCATCCGCGACCTGGCTTTAGAAGCAACGCCTGCGTCTATCGCGCTGATTGGTGCCGGTGCAAACGTGTCGCCCGTGGGCAGAATCTTCGTGGCGTTTGCCAACGCACCTGAGCCTCCGGACGGCGCGGGCGTTGGTAAGGCAAGCGTTGGTAGCGCTGACGGTACAATGGGCAAATCGGACGTCGGCCGATCGCGATCCGCATCAAGCAAAGGCCGCAACGGTCTGAGGAATGCCTTGGCGAAATCAGAAACCGAACCGAAACGCGAAGACGGCTCTTTGCTCATGGCTTTGCGGAGCGCCAGTTCCGAGTCGGCGGGCAGCTCGATGCCAAAAGACTTGAGAGGCGGCGGTTCCGTATGAACTACGCG
>JAYUVJ010000540.1:0-11758 GCA_043754155.1 Acidimicrobiia bacterium | reverse complement strand
ATCGGAGCCGTTTGGCTCCGATCGACGACTTTACGGACCATTTTGCTCGATGTCAATCTATTCACGCCTGACATATGACGAACATGTCGTTTTGCGCGGCAAATTTGAGACACAATGTCTTCACCGCAGGACGGACTCCGTTGTGGCGTCATGTGTCAATAACAGAGCAGTTTGCTCTGAGCTATCCGTCCTGCGGTCTTTCACCCTTTGGTCGCGGCTCCTTGGAGACGGAATCGACTGTCTCTAGACAAATGTCTAGAAATTCTTTTGAGGACCCCCGTTTTTTGTCATACCCCCTCCGGATAATGGAGGGATGCAGTTGGCTACCGATTGGAGGGGAATCACGATTCCCCTTGTGGATACCGATGGGTGGGTCCGCGCCGACGCGGAAATTGCGCTACGGGAAATTGAACGCCTGCGTCGGGCTTTGGATGCGGCTCATGCCCGGGTAGTTGCGGTTATCGGCGCGTCGGGCAAGGATGCGGCGGCTTTCATTGCCCGAAACACTGGGGTGTCTACCAAAGCAGCGCGGGAGCAAGCCCGTGTGGCCAAGGTGGTCGAGCAACTTGAAGGTGCCGGAGAAGCATTGGCCAGTGGTCGTGTGTCCTCTGAGCATTTGCGGTCGCTGGCGCCAGTTGCCGATGATCCAGAGACGTCGTCGTTGCTTGGCATCGCGGCTACGCAAACGCCCGAAGAGTTCAGGAAAACCGTCACTCGTTATCAGCAAGTGAAGAATCCAAAGACCTTTCGAGATCGGCAACGAGAAGCTCGATCAGTGTCGTTCTTCTCCGCCGACAACGGTTGCATTGGTATGCGCGCAATCCTTCCTCCGATCGAAGGTGAAGAACTCCAGAACCGTTTGTCTCAAATTGCCGATGCTGCTTGGCGAGCAGAACACCCCGAACGAGCCGAAACCCTAGGCGGGCACGATGGTGAACCCTTGCACCGGCGATTAGCTGATGCGCTGATGGAGCTAATCCGAGGGAAGGGTGGCGGTTTTGGGAAACCCACGATTGTGGTCACGGTTGATGCAGAGACGCTGGAAGCGAACATTGTCGGCGTTGGGCCTGTGCCCTTCGGGGATGTAGTTGCAATGGTTGATCGATCTGATCTATATGCGTGCATTCGATCCACAACCGGTGGGATACTGAAGTTTGGCCGGAACCGGCGGCTGGCCTCCGCTCTCCAACAGCTCGCTCTGGTGGTACGAGATGGTAAGTGTGTATACGAAGGCTGCGATGCCCACTGGAATCGCACCCAAGCGCACCATGCCAACGATTTCGAGTTCGGAGGGTCAACGAACCTCGATCAGCTCGCTCTCCTGTGCAAGCCCCATCACAGTTATCTGCATCAAAACAAGCTTCGGATTGCCTCCGCCCGGCAACGTTGGCAGGTTGAGCCCGATCCGAGATTCGCCGATTCTCGGCAGGACACCGGTTAGAAGCATTAGAGCGCTCGAGTCGTCGCCCTGGTTGGTGGGCTCTGCATCGGAATAGCTCGGCCACCCCAGACCGAAACTGCCGACCGTAGCGGAGCGGAATGGCTTGACACCTATCTTGCCCGACGTGAGTTTGCCGGCCCTGCGTTGGCCCGGTGCGACTGACCGAGCCGACATGGAAGAGCATGTGCTAACCCAAGTCGCGGCCGTCCATGTCTGTCAAGCGTTGACCGGACGTTGGCCCCGCGTTGGCCCCGCGTTGGCCCCGCGCGACTGACCGAGCCGACATGAAGAGCATGTGCTAACCCAAGTCGCGGCCGTCCATGTCTGTCAAGCGTTGACCGGAGATGAATTTATGGTGGATCCGATTTCGCGGGTTGTGTGCGGATCGGGAACTAAGCGTGGGCCGTTGCTGTTTGCAAGCCGTTTGCTCACGCTAATTACCTTGACGCCTGCTTAGTCGACCCATCGATTCTACCTTTGTCGCAGGATTCCAAATGCGCTCAATAGTTTTCGGTCGAGGGGACGAAGCCAGTCGAGGGACGAAGCCAATTGGCAGGGTCTCGTAGACTCAACTGTCGCTAAGCATGGCCCAGAGTTCGCGCAACGGACTGGTTTCGGTAGCGGATTGCAAAGCGCACAAGCCAAGCGCCATAGTGGGTAAGGGCGATGGCGGTTCAATAATTCGTAAACGTGGCTTAAGTGCGCTGGAATCGACCACGAGTTGCGGCACAATCCCCACGCCGGAACCTAAAGAACTAAGAGCGACCACTTCTTCGTGAGTTGATGTTTCGGTAATGGAGTGATTCACCGGTAAGGACTTACGAATCCAATCGTTGACAAGAGCCCGCGTTAAGCCGGTTTGTGGAAGCACTAATCGTATTCCCCGCCAACCTTCTGGCACGTCTACGTCGGGCCCGGCAACGGCAACGAGAGCGGTCGTGGTAAGCGGGGCGGCGACCATGAGCGAAGGTAGGCGTGGCGGCAGTGGGGCGATAGCTGCATCGACTTCACCGAGGCGAGCGGCGTCGAGTGCTGCGCTAGCCGGGCCGGTTCGCAGGTCGATCACTACCGTTGGGTGGGTGCGACGGAATGTGGCCAGCAAATCAGCAGCGAAGGATTGACTGGCGGTCACAGTGCAAAAGATCCGTAATGCGGCTTGCGTCGGCCGTTGTAAGGATCGCAATGATTCCCAGTCGGCCAGCATGGACTCCAGTAGGTCGAGTGCCAGTCGTGGGGAATGAACGTCCCCGGCTGAAACCGGCAAGTTTGCCGAGCTCTGCCTGATCTCCGTGCTGCTAATCGCGGAAGGGGCTCGACTCGGGCGGCCCAGCGAAGCCGCAGAGCCGGTTCGCAGTGCTGGGGAACGTTCCGTGCCTAGAAGAAAAACGTGTTTGGCGCGAGGTGAGCGGTTAAACAGCGAGTACCCGAGGGCGGCCTCAACTCGTTGCACCGAACGAGAAACGGTGGATTGCGAAACATGATGTTGAGCGGCCACCAAGCCGAAGTTCGGCGACTTCAGGGCGGCAACAGTGAGCGTTAAGTCCTCGATCGAAGGCATTTGTCCATTGTATGCCAGATATGCGGTTATCGGATTGGGGCGGTGCAGTATTTGCGCTTTACGCATTACTCCAGAAAGCGCATGCTTACCGCTTCATTTGTTACTTCATCTAGTGCTTCAGTGTCCATCACCGTGGGCACCGAAAAAAACCAGATTTCGAATCATTCGACGTGAATTTCGACTTCGGCTCACCGGACTCGCAAACCGTGACTGGCAAAACCGTGACTGGCAAAACCGGGACTGGCAAAACCGGGACTGGCAAAACCGTGACTGGCAAAACCGGACTGGCAAAACCGTGGTGCAACTCAAAGCCTTAAGACCGCAAAACCAAGCGCACACACTTAACAAACCACTACAAACCACTTCAAACTCGAGCAGGAGACCTCCCATGGCAACCGTGTATTACGAAAAAGATGCAGACCCGTCGATCATTTTGGGCACCAAGGTGGCCATTCTTGGTTACGGCAGCCAGGGCCACGCCCATGCGCTGAACCTCAAAGAATCGGGTGTGGATGTAGTTGTCGGCCTGCGTGACGGATCGGGCTCCAAAGCCAAGGCCGAGGCTGCTGGCTTGAAGGTCATGTCCATGGGTGATGCTTCAAAGTGGGCCGATCTCGTCATGATCACCCTCCCCGACACCGATATTGCCGAAGTGTTCGACCGCGACGTAGCCCCCAACCTGAGCGCAGGCCAAGCAGTTGCCTTCGCCCACGGCTTGAATGTGCGTTTCGAACTCGTAAAGCCTGCCGCAGATATCGACGTCATCATGATCGCCCCCAAGGGCCCAGGACACCTGGTTCGTCGTACGTACACCGAAGGCGGCGGCGTTCCCTGCCTCATCGCCGTGCACCAAGATGCTTCCGGTAAGGCCAAGTCGTTGGCACTTTCCTATGCGTACGGAGTAGGTGGCGCCCGCGCTGGAGTCATCGAAACCACGTTTGCCGAAGAGACCGAAACTGATTTGTTCGGTGAGCAAGTTGTCCTTTGTGGTGGCTTGACCCGCCTGGTGCAGATGGGCTTCGAGACCCTCGTTGAAGCCGGCTACCAGCCCGAAATGGCTTACTTCGAATGCCTCCACGAGGTGAAGCTGATCGTTGACCTTATGTACGAGCAGGGCATCTCCGGTATGCGCTACTCCATCTCCACCACCGCCGAATACGGCGACCTCACCCGCGGTCCGCGCATCATTACCGATGACACCAAGGCTGAAATGAAGAAGATCCTCGGCGAAATCACGTCGGGCGAATTCGCTGCTGAGTTCATTGCCGATTACAAGGCTGGCGCTCCGCGATTCAATGCACTCCGTGTGGCTGGCAAGGCTCACCCCATCGAGAAGACCGGCGCCGAACTGCGGGCCATGATGCCGTGGATTTCCGCCGGCAAGCAAAAGGTAGAAGACGCAGCAGGCGGCTCCAACTAGATCGATCAGCTTCGAACTTCGTGGGATTGGGTGCTTGTTAGACGCCCAATCCCACATGTTCGGCCAGTGCTGTGTTGCTTAGGCCCAATGCGGGTTGCCGCCGGCCCAGGCTCCTCAGCTGATCGATTGGTGGTGCACAAAAATTGATTAGTGCATGTGCGCGCAAGTCACTACGTAGTGTTTGGGTGTAACTCTCGCAGTGGTGCGGGTAAATGAGGTCAAAACACTACGCAATGACTTACGCTTCCCTGCACTAGGTGAGAAAGTTTGGGTGTTCGAGGGCTTGGTTCGGCGAAACGATGAGAATCCCGTTTACTGAGCCGAGGGTTAGAAGGTCGTCGTCGCCAGATACCAGCCATTGCGCTCGTGCCGACAGGGCGGCATGGACGAACTTGTCATCGTTGGGGTCTCGCGAATAGGTTTTGTCTGTGATCTCTGTTGGGTTCACGACCCAATTTGCTGATGCGCTTACGTCGTGAAGCAGTAGCTGGCGGGTTTCTAAGCTCACGTATCGATCGAATTTGGGTTTCCAGATTCGGGTTTCGAGTTCGTTGAAGGTCTCCAGCGAGAAAACGTGCGCCAATAATCCGACGACTCGGGAGACTACTTTTGCCGGTGCGCCCCCGCTCGAAAGCACAGCACTTATCCAAATATTGGTGTCGACTACCACCCGGCTACCAAGGAGCGGTTGTTCAGCTCTCGTCGACAAGAAGAGCCTCGAGGTCGGTGGGGGTTAGCCCTGCTCGTTCGGCAACGTTTGCGGATTCTCGAAGAGCGGTTTGGAGTCGATCGGCATAGAAAGTGCGCATAGCTTCATAGTCCTGAGCGCTTACGAGTACGCCAACCACGCGATCATGGCGCATAACGCCAACAGGCTCGCGTTGGGCGTCATCGAGAAATTCCCCGAATCGTGTTTTTGCCTGGTTCGCAGAGATTGTTCGCATGAGGTGATCCCTTCCTAGTGGAGGAATGATACCGCGAATCGTGCGAATCGTGCGAATCGTGCGAATCATGCAAGCGTGTGAATCGTGTGGTCCAATGCTGCACTCCTGGCGGGTCCCTATGGTCCCTTGCGGGCGGTGAATGCCGATGGGTTTTATCCGGTTGCCGGGCGGCGGATTCACCAATTTGGCGGTGTCGTTACGTCCGAAGGAGGGTGAGTCTGGGCGAGTCGGAGGCTTTCTCGAAGGCGTTCGTGACTGTGAGGTTTTCGAGGGCAGTTTCGTGTGACGACTGAGTTGATTTGTTGGGTGTAATTGTGGAGAAATCGCATCGACTTTGATGTAGATCGCCGGATCATCGTGTCGGGATAGGCGGCGCAACGCTGCGAGGTAATCGAGTCGAAACCCGATGGGAACAACGATTTTTGATTGGTCACCCTTTCGAGCTCCGCGTTCATCATGATTCGAGCCATCCGTCCATTGCCATCGGTGAAGGGGTGGATTTCGGAAACGAGAAAACTTATGTACACGGATCGTTCCTAAGCGGTGTCGAAGTTTGTCAGCCTAGAGAAGCCTTCAATGAGGGTTCCCGCAACAAGGGCTGGGTCGACGAATTGGTGTTACCGGCTTGGTTCGGTTTTGATTTGAACTCGCCCGGATTTGCCTGAACTCGACCGCTCATCAACATGGCGTGCCTCGATTGCAGGATCATAAGCAATTCGTCTGCATGCGTAGCAGTTCGTTGCATCTCGGTTGGATCGGCTACGAGACGGTAGGTGCCAACAACATCGTGGCCATCAGCGTTGCGTCCTACGGGCACGACGTCTTCATACAGCAGGGCCTTTGCTTCAGGCAACGTAAAGACTGTGCCTTCGATGTAGTTGGAGAAGTACCAACTTTCGATCCGGTAACCGCTGACCGGTCGGTGATCACGGCACCGGGAAACAAATGTCCAACGACGACGTGCCAATGCTGGTTGACGATTGTTTCAAGGCTGGCCTGTAGATCCGTTGTATAGATCCTTGGTGCAACGAGGCGCAGTTGTTTGCGTTTCACTCGAGCGTTGAGTGTCTGCCGGGAAATCTCGCCTGGAAAAACGATGCTGTTATCCACGGGTTTCCTTGATTTTGTCATCGTATTTCGTAAATAAGATGCCCTACCTATTGTATTTCGCTAATAAGAGATGAACTCCTCCGCCGGGGTCTGGTGATTGAGGTTCGTCGCCTATCGGCTCGGTGTTTATTGAGATACGGGTTATCGCGGACGGTAAACGTTGGCCCGATGATCAATTCGGTGCGCTGCTACCACTCGGTCCTCTTCGAGGATTTCGTACACGACTCGATATGCGCCTCGTCGAGCGGAACGAAATCCGGCGAGTTCGCGTTGCAGGATTCCCCCAACTCGATGGGGGTTTTCGATCAGAGCGCCAATCATGAACTCTACGATTGCTATAGCGACGTTTTCGGGAAGACGGTTTAGCTGCCGTTGTGATGGGCCAGTAACTCGAAGTTGGTAGGTAGCGTCCTCATGCATTAACTGAACGCCAATTCGTGAGGGTCATATTTTGTGAAGCTCGTTTGAAAGCGGTGATCCTGAGGCGGTTCAAGGACCCGCAAACCCAGTTCACCTTTTTGGGAAGCGAGCCCGAAGCGCTTCGCCCGTTATGAAGTCGCCGTCGCCATGAGCTTGTTTGGATTCTCGCAACTCGGCCATGGCGACGGGGTCTGAAAGCAGTTCAAGCGTGTCATCCAAAGAAGCCAGCTCTTCTGGGCTGATCAATACCGCGGCGGGACGGCCGTTTCTGGTGACGGTGATTCGATCATGGGTGTGTTCCACGCGGTCGACCATCTCGGAGAATTTTGCTTTCACTTCTGCCAAGGCCAAGGTTTCAGACATGACCAGTATTATAGTCAAACATTGTCTATTCGTCTACAGATCAGATTTTACGATGGGCACTCCAACCCGGTGGTTGAAGTGCCGCTCGTGTGATGCCTACTTCTTGGCGGTGTTCCTTTGGGTGGCTTTGAAGCTTTTGAGGGTGCGTGACCGTTTTGCTCGTTTGGTCTTTGTGGGTTTTGTGGGTTTTGATGCGACGGTGGGATTGGTTGCTGTGATTCCTTTGACTTGGGTTGTTTTTGATTTGAGGGTGATGAGGGCGAGCTGATTTGGTTCGAGTGGGGTGCAGCGAAGGACCGGGAGGTTCTCCGGGAGTTTGACGGAGTCGGGGATGCACAGCTGTCCGTCACGGATTAGTCCTGGAACGACAAGTACCAGGCCGGGAGTGCCTTGAACGCCCACGCCGTTGGTTCCGTTGGTTCCGTTGGTTCCGTTCTGACCAGCAAGCCCGCTGTCGCCCTTTTCACCTTTCTCGCCTTGGTTACCCTGCTCTCCTTTGGGCCCTTGAGGTCCTTGAGGTCCTTGGATGGACGTTCCGTTCGTTCCAGAGTTGCCGTTTTGTCCGCTTGAACCGGTCACGCCCGTTGCTCCGGTTTGGCCGGTGGTTCCGCTTGTTCCTGGTGCGCCGGATGCTCCATTGGTTCCGTTCGTGCCTGTTGCGCCGGTAGGTCCTTGGGGTCCTGTTGCTCCGGTTTGGCCCGTGGCGCCTGTTGCTCCGTCAGAACCGTTTGTTCCGTTGGCTCCGGTTTGGCCGGTGGCTCCATTGGTTCCGTTCGTGCCAGTACCGCCCGTTGCTCCGGTTTGGCCGGTGGCGCCCGTTGCTCCGTCAGCGCCGTTTGTTCCGGCGGGGCCTGTTGCGCCCGTTGCTCCGTCAGCGCCGTTTGTTCCGGTTTGGCCGGTGGCGCATGTTGCTCCGTCAGCGCCGTTTGTTCCGGTTTGGCCGGTGGCGCCTGTTGCTCCGGTCGCGCCTGTGGCTCCGGTTGGTCCGGTTAAATTGACCCATTGCAAGACGACCATGCCGGTACCAGCGATCGACGTTCCTGAACCAATATTGGTTGCGTATTGCGTGTCGCTAGTTCCACCCGCAACTGAACCGGAACCAGCAACCGTAGAGCCACCTGCCATATGCGCCCCACCAAAAAAGCTCGAACCACCGCCACCACCAGCACCACTGCCGCCATAGCCACCGCCGCCACCGCCGCTGTAGCCGCCGCCTCCTCCGCCAAAACCTGTGCCGTCGCCCCCGCCTCCGCCGCCATAGCCACCGCCTATCCCGCCAACGGCAAAGTAGCCACCTGCGCCACCTGCGCCACCTACACCGCCACCGCCACCGCCACCGTAGTTGGTTCCGATGCCGCCGCTGTTACCGCTGTTTCCTCCTGTGCCTCCCGTGCCGCGGCCTCCTCCGCTTGCACCGCCTGCACCGCCTACTCCGCCTGCACCGCCTGCACCGCCTACACCTGCTCCCAACCCGCTGCTGCTGGCGCCGCTGACGCCGCTGGTGCCCCCACCTGCACCGCCGCTGACGATGCCGCCGATGCCGCCGCTGGCGCTGCCGCCGCCGCCAGCGGCGACAAGTTGGGCGCTGATGATGTTGCCTGGCGTAGGTGTTGGTCCGTCGAGTACCGCGGACATACCACCGCCATTACCCTGACCTCCCTTTTGTCCGACGATGATGGTGAGGTTGGACCCGGGGGCAACCGCTAGGTTTCCGGCTGCAAACCCGCCGCCGCCGCCACCACCACCGCCGCCAAAGCCACCGCCGCTGCCGCTGCCGCCGCCTGCGCCCCAGGCTCGTACGTTGAGGTTGATGGCCCCGGCGGGAACGGTGAAGGTTTGGTCGGCGCCGGAGTAGGTGAACCGGACGCAGTTTGTGAAACCCGCATCGGCGGTGCAGCTCACTTGAGCGGCATTGGCAGTTGCACCACTGAACGAGGAGAAGTTCATGAGTGATGCAGCGAAGAGTGTGGTGCCGGTGATGGCGATGAATCGGCGCCGCAATTCGCCTCCGCGGCCTTTGATTCGACCCGTTTTGCGTTGGGTGCTCGTCTTGAGTCCGGGGAGTGTTGGGACGAGGTCTTCGCTGGCGCAAAAGGTTTCGTGGTGGATGTCGGGCCCAGTGGTTGGGTGTTTGGTGATAAACATTTATGCTCCCTTAGAGGACTAGCTAATAGTGGTAAAGAATTTGGTTTCTTTTCGTCTTCGTTTAAGATTGCTTTAGCGACAATCTGAATATTTCTCCCGATATTGGGAAACGGATGATCTCCTCTGTTGCGGGTCAAGTGGTTCACGTCTGGCAACTTCGCCGGCAGAACATGTGGGATTGGGTGCTGTTAAACACCTAACTCCACAGGTTTGGGTCACGAAGGTGCGAACTGGGTAACGTGCGCAGCATGAACCTTGGACTTGTCTTTGCATTCAACGGTCGGCCGGATCGGACCATGGCTGATCTGCGCTCGGTGTCGGTGCACGCCGAGGAAGCCGGATTCAATTCCGTCTGGTTCCCTGAGCATGTGGTGTTCTTCCCGGAATACGAATCAAAGTATCCCTACTCAGCCGATGGTGATCCGGGTTTTGGTAAGCGCCAGGGCGTTTACGATCCGCTCTTTGCCTCGATGGTGGTGGCGGGCGCGACAGAGCGGCTCCGGATGGGCACGGCTGTGGTGATCCTCCCGCAACGAAACCCAATTGTGTTGGCGCAAGAAGTGGTGGCGCTCGACCATGCCAGTAACGGACGATTTGATCTGGGCATCGGCCTTGGATGGAGCCACGAAGAGTATGCGGCACTGGGTGTTCCGTGGGCTCAACGTGGTAAGCGTACGGACGAATACCTGTCCGTTATGAAAGCTCTGTGGACGGATGAGTTGGTCAGCTTTCACGGCGACTATGTGAACTTCGATGGCGTGATCGCCGAACCCAAGCCGCTTCAAACTTCCATGCCGATCTGGGTCGGCGGTGGGGACGTCTCTATGCACCGAGCCGCGAAGCATGGCACCGGTTGGTACGGCTGGAATCTACGCGGCGATGATATTGCCAAATCGATGGCCAAACTCACCGAAGCATGTGAGCAAGAAGGTCGAGATCCGTCGACGATCGGGCGCAAAATCGGACTTCCCTTTGGCGGTTCGGCTCAAGACCTGTTGAAATATCTCGCTATCGCCGAGGCCGCTGGTGTCACAGAAGTTGTGCTCGCCGCCGGCATCAACGCCACCCAGCTCCACGCCCGTATCGACGAGTTGTCGGTAGTTTGCCCGTAGAAATCTCTGGATCTATCCCGCATGCCATGCACACGTAGTTATTTGGGTTCAGGCGTCGAGTTGGTATTTGGTGGCCGACACCGAAAATGGTACGCGCACATTCCGTATCGATCGCATGCGTGCTTTTGATCCCAGGAAGGAGCCTGTAGTGCGCCCCGACGGATTTGTATTGAGCGATGCCTGGAAACATATTGCCGATCAAGTGAATGAAAAACGATTGCCCATGAGGGCGCCTGTCTTGTGTCTCCCGACCGAATTCCGATGCTTCGTGCTCGGCTTTAACGAAACTGTTCTGGCTGGAGATTTGGCCGGATTCGGCAATCTGCTTGAAGTCCTCGAACCCCCAGCCCTTCGTGAACACCTCGCCCTAGTAGCTCAAGAACTCCTTGACCTCTATCGGTGACACCCAAAAGGAGAAAAACTCGAACGCGGACCCAGGGGAGTTGGACTAAAGATGAATGTCCCCAAAACGTTGGGCTGAGCTTGAAAAGAGATTTGTTGTGAACCCCGCAGTACTTGCCACGTCATTGGTTCCTATAGAGCGGTACCCGGTGCTTATTGGTGTTGTTTCACCAGCGGTTGCCACGAACGTGAAATACGTAGTGCTGGCTCTTCTTGCAGTGCTGACGGCGTTGCAATGGCGTGGTAATCCCGTTACGGCCCGTGAATTGGTACGCAGAGTGCCGCAGTGTGTTGGCGGTTTGTTTTGCTTCGCGCTTGGAATTGCCTTGTTCTTTCACAGCCAACTTGGTACAGGGCCATGGGACGTCCTCCATGGTGGGCTCTCCAAACGCTCGGGCTTGCCGGTCGGGCTGATAATCAACATCGTCGGTTTGGTCGTGCTCCCTCTGTGGATTCCCCTAAAGGTGCGTATCGGTCTGGGAACCGTGCTCAATGCCTTGCTGATCGGAGTTTTCCTCGACATCCTCAAACCCCGTATGCACGATGCCTCCGCCCTTTGGTTGCAACTAGTTCTTGCTGTACTGGGTGTAGTTGTAATCGGAATCGGTAGTGGCCTCTATATAGGTGCGGGCTTAGGTGCCGGTCCTCGAGACGGAATTATGGTTGGCCTAACTCGTCTTGGTCTGTCGGTCCGAGCGTCGCGGACGTTGATTGAATCAGTGACGTTGGTCGTTGGTTTGCTGCTTGGAGGAAAAATTGGCGTGGGTACCGTCATCTTCTTGGTGGGAATAGGTCCAATCGTGCAGATGGCCCTGCCTCGCCTCAGTTTGCAGCCGTTGCAGC
>JAYUVJ010000539.1:0-3817 GCA_043754155.1 Acidimicrobiia bacterium | reverse complement strand
GAGCACGCGTTCCAACCGCTTCAGGTAATCGGCGCGCAGCGAACCATCCGCGTTGATCGCCGAGTTGTGCCACGGTTGCTCTTTCGAATAACCCTGCGGGGAACCGCCTTGCAGATTGATCGTCAACGCGAGCAGCCCATGCCTGCGCCACTCCGGCATCGCGGCCATGAACTCGCGCGTGTTTCGTTCCGCGTCCCATCGGCCGGTATCGGGATACGCCCAATTCGAAACGGTGTTCGTATTCAGGTCGTCGAAAATGCCCTGCACCATCCGCGAATTGAAAAGCAGTCCTTGAATCTTGTTTCCCTTCCAGGTGCGTCCCGCGTATGTCGGTTTGCCGTTGATGTGAAACTCCTCACCGACAATGGAGATGACCGTGTTTCGCTCAGCGCTCGTGGCCGTCAAAACAATGCAAGCACAGGCTAATGCAGACAGAAAAGTTTTCATCCGATGCGTTCCGAAAATAGAATCCTGCACATGAGTGTCGAGGATGAACTAGGCTGGAATGGGAACGGGGCATCTCGACACACGCGTACTCGCGTGAATGAAACTGCCTCGCGATGAAGAAACGGTGCCTCTGGGTGGGGAACATCGTCTTGCCGCGTTTTTAGTGCCGGTTACCCCTCTCACAATGAGCTTGGAGCAACTTGAGTTTTCAATCCTTGCGCTGACGCCCGACGAGCGGAAGCGGTTCGCGCAGTGTTCGAGGAACACCGTGGCTTTGGTTCAGAACATTGAGGGTGATGAATTAACTGCCGAGCAGCAGGCCGAATCCTTCGCCGCCGCGACCAAGCCCTGGCGGCTCATGCACCCGTAGCATCAAATTCTTTTAGTTCCCCAAGTTCAAGACACGGTAAAAGGCATTCGACCCGACGCCGGGAATCACGAACGCATTCGTCGTCGTGATCGCTGGGCTGATGGTTTGCCATTCGCCTGGGCCGATGTCATTCTTCCGCTGCAACACGTAATAACGGTTTCCGCCGCGCCAACTCAGGTGCATCGCATTCCCTTCAGAGCGGGCGGACATCTCAACCGGCCTATCGAATTGGTTTCGGGCGAGCACCACGGTGCCATCCACCCTTCCGTAGGCGAAGTAGTGTCCGTCACTGGAATACGCGACAGCAGTCGCGCCTCTCCATAGTCCTATCACCCGATCGTCGCCATCGGTGAGACGGTAAGGCGCGCCGCCAGCCACCTCTTCTGTGTAAGTTTGCGCCAACGTGTAGCTCGTTGTTCCCCAAAATTCGAGGGTTGGATTGTGCGTTCCGGCCACGAGCAGCGTTCCGGAGTCCATCGCGAAGGCCATTGCGGGCAAGGCTCGGCCTGCGAATGAACCCACGACACCTCCCCCGATTGGCCAACTTCCAGCGCCGCCCATCCAAACTGCACCGTCGTTGAATTTTGCCATCCAACGATTGTCACTCGAAAACGTATCGGTGCGCCCGAGTTGAAAAGTTTCCGGCGGTGGTCCATTCGTCGACGGGTCGCCAGAGGCCACATCGAAGACGATCGTTTGGACGCTAGGAAAATTAGGCCAGCTCGTCCCTAAATAAAGTACTCCGACATATCTTCCATCTGGGGAAAATGCTGCATCGGCAACTCTGTCGAATGGATGATTAAGACTTCGAACGACAGTGCCGTTCGTGCTCCAGAGAACTACTCCACCCAGTGCGCCGCTAGCCGCTACAAGTGAGTTATCCGGGGAAAACGCCAAGGCTGTTATGACATCAGGGTGATTGAGGACCGCTACACGTTCGCCGGTAGCGACCCGCCATAAGTGCACGTCAGATCCACCACTGGCGAGTAACGAATTGTCAGGGGAGAAAAGCACCTTTTCTATCTTGCCGGCGTGCTCATCGAAGCCGGGTTCCGGAACGCCATTCGTCGTTCGCCAAACTCTGACGCCTATTCCCACCGGAAAATAGTTACCTCCGCCCGCAAAGACTAACTCGCTTTCCGCCGAAAATGTCACTGTTCCATAAGGCCATGTGGCGGGAATGCGGTAACGTAGCTGTCTTGCAGACCAATCCCAAACTTGCACGGCCTCATCTTCAAGCCAAGAGACGAAAGCAGCAGAGTGAGCATCTGGAGAAAACGCAATTGAGATAACATTTGTCGCATGAAGCTGGGCCAAGAAGCTTCCGTTGGTTGCGCTTCTGATTTCAACTAAACCACTGCCTTCCGCCCATCCTGCCCTCGGTGCCCAGACAATTTCATTTCCTCCCGGCGCAAAAGCGGCGGGACCTCCGCGGCTACCAACGGCGTTCGTCTGCCAGAGAAACGATCCATCCGAAGTTCGCCACATTGCCAAGACCGCTCCATCATTCGACTCCACGCCGACAACTAGGTTGCTTCCATCAGGTGAGAAGGAAACACCTCGAATATCGATATCTTCGCCTCCGGGCAAGACGAGAGTGTGAGGTGCGAGCCAGTTATTCGTTCGATAAACCTGGATCATTTCAGCGCCAGCGACCGCAAGCAATTGCCCGTCCGGCGAAAAAGCCAATTGTTGAATACCGAATCGATCGTTTTCAAATACGCGCGCAAAAACTTCGGTGAACGTTCCCGTGGCATACACCTTGAGTATCGATTCGTCATGACCATCTGGGTCACTTCCTACCGCAAGCCAAGCTCCATCCGGTGAAAAAGCGACGCTGGAACAAGACGCCGAGTGTGGAATCAATGTCATGAGCAGTTGACGGTCAGACATTCGCCAAACCTTGGCTGTCCAATCATCACTCGCAGTTGCCAGCATCGTACCATCGCGAGAGCAGGCGATAGATCGTACGGACGCTGAATGCCCACCGCGCATCCACACGATGTCAGGACGACCATCAGCTCGCACATTGACCGAAGCGCTGATGCTTGTGGCAAGCAGGACTGCTGCACTCGTATGACAGAAGAGCGGTGGCGAAAAGAGGTTCATTGGTTCAGCCGATGCCACATCCTAAAGCATTGGCAGTCAGACCCCAAATTGTTAAGCGTTGTCTCTGCTTACAAAATTTTCGCGACGGCCTTGAGCGCTTGCGGTTAGGTGCTCGCGCATGGCTGGCGTGACTACATATCCCGATCCAGATATTTTGATCATTGGCGCGGGGCCGACGGGGGCGGTCGCGGCCAAGCGAACCGTCGAGTCCGGAAGATACTCAACGCGCTTCCCGTAATCTTCCGGGTCGCCGCATTGCGCAAGCATTTCGAGGTCGTCGATGAATCGCCCAATCGTATTGCCGAGTTGTTGCGCAGCGCGAATGCCTCAACCAGTCAATGGCCAGCCCTCGCGATACGTCTTCTTGAGCAACGCGTTGGCCTCGGAGTCGCCGATGACCTGGCCCTTCTCCGGGTCGTACTGGATTTTCTTGCCGACGCGGTAAGCGACCATGCCCACGAGGACGGTTTCGAGGTAATTGGCGCTGTACTCGAAGTCACAGGTCGTCTTGAGGCTGCCCTTGGCCGCGTTGATCCACTCCTTCTGGAAGTTGCCCATGGGCTTCAGCATCGTTTCCTTCGTGCGTGGCTTGTAATCGACGAACGCATGATTGCCGAGCGGGTAAACAAGGCGATTGCGGAAGTCCGCAATCACATAGCCTTTGCTGCCTTCCCACATCGCGCCGTGATCAATCTTCTTAAGGTCAATCGCGCGGTTCGGTGATTCGGGCATCGCGCCGCCCTGGTACCACGAAACCTTCACCGGCGTGTTGTCCTTGCCGTTCTTCGGCATGGTCAAGTGCAACTCGGCCTTCACCGGTGCGACTTCAGGATTCACTGGTTCGCCCTTCGCCTCGGCGGCGATCGGGAGCGTCACGTCCATGCCGTTCCA
>JAYUVJ010000538.1:0-3484 GCA_043754155.1 Acidimicrobiia bacterium | reverse complement strand
GCAACTACGCGATGCGGGTGTGGCTAAACCCGGAAAAGATGCGCGCCTACAACGTTTCAACTGACGAAGTAATGAAGGCGGTGGGCGAACAAAGCGTGATCGGACGACCTGGAAGATTGGGACAAAGCTCCGGCAAAAGCTCACAGTCCTTGGAATACGTTTTGGTGTATGAGGGACGGTTCACCCAACCAGCGCAATACGAGGAAATCATCGTTCGAGCAAATCCCGACGGAGAATTCCTGCGTCTTAAGGATGTCGCAAAGGTCGAACTGGGAAGCGAGTACTTTGACATCTACTCGAACCTCAACGGCCATCCTTCTGCGGCAATCGTGCTCAAACAAAGCTACGGAAGCAATGCAAGCCAGGTGATAGCGACTGTAAAGGAGAAGCTCAAAGAGCTAAAAGCGGCAAACTTCCCCGCCGGGATGGAATATGAGATCAACTACGACGTCTCGACATTTCTAGACGCCTCGATCGAAAAGGTCATTCACACGCTTTTAGAAGCGTTCCTGCTTGTCGCCTTGGTGGTCTTCATATTCCTAGGTGACTGGCGTTCCACCTTGATTCCAACGCTGGCCGTCCCAGTGTCGTTGGTCGGCGCATTTGTCTTCATGCAAATGTTTGGCCTTACAATCAACCTGATCACGCTTTTCGCGCTGGTGCTTGCCATAGGCATCGTCGTCGACAACGCGATAGTCGTCGTTGAGGCCGTCCATGCCAAGTTGGCTGAAAAGCCGCTGTCGCCCTACGCTGCCGTGAAGGAAGTTCTGGGCGAGATTAGCGGTACCATTATCGCGATCACAATCTTGATGACCTCGGTATTTGTTCCCGTGGCACTTTTGTCTGGTCCCGTAGGCATCTTTTACCGTCAGTTCTCCATCACGATGGCAACGTCCATCATCCTTTCGGGCATGGTTGCGCTGACGTTGACGCCCGTACTTTGCGCGATGCTTCTTAAGCGTCACGATGGGAAACCCGAGACGCGCAGCCCAGTGGCTTGGATGCTCGACGTTTTCAACCGCTGGTTCTACAGGGTAACAGGAAGGTACGTGACCCTACTTAACGTCATTGTAAACCGAAGGCTCGTCACGTTCGGCATCCTGCTCGCCTTCGGCCTAGGAATCCTTACGGTCAACAAAAGTCTTCCGTCTGGGTTCGTGCCCAACGAGGATCAGGGTCTGATCTACGCCATTATCCAAACCCCTCCAGGCGCAACCCTCGAGCGCACGAATGACGTCGCCCGAACTGTGCAAGGCATCGCCGCAAAGATTGATGGAATCGCGTCGGTGTCGTCCCTGGCCGGCTATGAAGTTCTTACTGAGGGGCGCGGATCGAACGCGGGAACGTGCCTCATCAACCTCAAGCCCTGGTCGCAACGCAAGCACTCGGCCAAACAGATTATGAAGGAGCTTGAAGAACAATCGAAGGACATAGGCGCCATTGTCGAGTTCTTCGAGCCCCCCGCGATCCCCGGCTATGGCGCCGCGGGTGGCTTTTCCCTTCGCATGTTGGATAAGACGAACGGTACCGATTATCAGGAGTTTGATCGAATCAACATGGCCTTCATGGCGGCATTGCAAAAGCGGAAAGAGCTGACCGGGCTTTTCACCTTCTTTGCAGCGAACTACCCACAATACGAGCTTATTGTCGACAACGCGGCGGCGATGCAAAAGGGTGTTTCGATCGGCAAAGCGATGGAGAACTTGGACATCTTGATTGGCAGTACGTACGAACAAGGATTTGTCCGGTTCGGTCGCTTCTTCAAAGTGTTTACGCAGGCCGCACCCGAATTTAGACGTTTGCCTTCTGACGTCATGAACTTGTACGTCAAGAACGACCGCGATGAAATGGTTCCCTACTCGGCCTTCATGAAGATGAAGGTGAGGCAGGGACCAAATGAAATCACCCGCTACAATCTTTACAATTCATCGGCCATTCGAGGCGGGCCCGCCGATGGATACACGAACGGTGATGCCATTGACGCCGTGCGGGAGGTGGCTGCACAGACGCTTCCTCGTGGCTATGACATTGCCTGGGAGGGACTCTCGTTCGACGAGGCCGCGCGCGGCAACGAGGCCATCTACATCTTCTTGATCGTGTTGGCCTTCGTGTATTTAGTTCTAGCAGCCCAATACGAAAGCTTCATTTTGCCGTTCGCCGTGATCTTGTCACTGCCGCCGGGAATTTTTGGTTCGTTGGTGCTGCTCAAAGTGATGGGGTTGGCCAATGACATATACGCGCAGGTCGGCCTTGTGATGCTCGTGGCCCTATTGGGGAAGAACGCCGTGCTCATCGTCGAGTTCGCCGTTCAGAAGCATCACGAAGGCGCGTCTGTGATGGAAGCCGCCGTCTTTGGCGCCAAGGTACGCTTTCGGCCCATTCTGATGACATCGTTTGCGTTCATCGCGGGTCTGATCCCATTGGTTGGCGCCGTGGGACCGGGAGCGGTAGGCAACCGCACGATCGGTGCATCGGCCCTCGGAGGAATGCTCTTTGGAACCTTCTTCGGGGTCATCGTCGTTCCCGGGCTGTACTACGTTTTCGGCAAGATCGCGGAGGGCAGGACGTTGATTCGAGATGAAGAAGACCGGTCCGTGACGGAAGAGGTTACCCACCATGCGTAGCCTCTTCCCCGTAGCCTGCGCGGGCATGATGATTCTTGCCTCGCTTGCAGGGTCAAGCTGCATCCCCTCTTTGGCGCAAAACCCAGCACGCGAGCCGAACAAGGCTGTACCACAAAATTTCGGCGTTTCGTACGCTCCAACGAATGCCTCCAAGCAAACGGAAAGCTCTGCGCAGCAGAGGTGGAACGAGTTTTTCCCGGACCCCGAGCTCAACGCGCTCATAGACATCGCCCTGAAACGCAACCTGGAATTGAACGTCCGCCTGCAAGAAATCTTGATCGCCAAGAGCGAGATCATGGCGCGGCAAGGGGACTACATGCCTACGCTTGATGCTCGTGTTGGCGCCGGTATTGAGAAGGTGGGTGAACAAACAAGCCAAGGAAGAAGTGACGAAGCCAACGGGGTGCCAGCAAATCTGCAGGGGTACAACATGGGCGTGGCTGCCTCATGGGAACTCGATGTGTGGGGAAAGTTACGCAACGCAGCCAAGGCAGCGAACTACCGCTATCTAGCGTCCATTGAGGGCAAGAACTTCTTGGTGAGCCAGCTGGTAGCTGAGATCGCCAGATCCTATTACGAACTCACCACCCTAGATAGCCAGCTCGACGTCTTGAAGCGAAACATCGAGATTCAGCAAAATGCGCTTGATGTCGTGAAGCTGCAAAAGCAAGCGGCGCGGGTAACCGAGCTTGCCGTTCAAAGGTTCGAGGCGGAAGTGTTGAAGAACCAAAGCCGCCAGTACGACCTCGAGCGACAGCGCATCGAAGCCGAGAATCGGATCAACTTGTTGCTCGGGCGGTACCCGCAAGCCGTGGCGCGAAAGTCGCAAAGCCTTAGATCCCCACTGCCCAACCTTGTCA
>JAYUVJ010000537.1:0-2300 GCA_043754155.1 Acidimicrobiia bacterium | reverse complement strand
CGGCAACGCCCTCGCATTGTATGAACTGGACAAGCCGCTCTCCTACTACCGCCAGCCCGACAACTGGCAAAACCGTCTGATCCAGGGCGACTCGCTGCTGGTGATGGCCAGCCTGCACGAACGCGAAGGCATGGCCGGCCAGGTGCAGATGATCTACATGGACCCGCCCTACGGCATCAAGTACGGGTCCAATTGGCAGATGAAACTCAACGACCGCAACGTGAAGGATGGGGCGGATGAGAACTTGTCGGGAGAGCCGGAGGTCATCAAGGCGTTTCGTGATACGTGGGAATTGGGGATCCACTCGTATTTAAGTTACCTTCGCGAGCGCCTGCTGGTGGCCAAGGATTTGCTTTCGGCATCGGGGTCGTGCTTTGTGCAGATTTCTGACGAGAATGTCCATCTCGTGCGATGCCTAATGGATGAGGTGTTTGGCAGTGAAAATTTTGTCTCCTTAATCACGTTCAAAAAAACCGGTGGTCAAACATCCAATTTGCTTTCCCCCGTTAGTGACTACCTAGTTTGGTACTCAAAGGACATCGAGAACATCAAGTATCGACAACTTTTCAAGGAAGTTAAAGCAGGGGAGGGTCACAGCACAGGGGAGCGCTACGACCAAGCCTTGCTACCTAACGGGGGCATCGTTACCGCCGGTTCACTTGATGAAGTACCGGCCGGAACACGGTTTTTCCGGCATGTGACACTTTCTTCAAATCGTCCAGCGAAAGAGCATGAAAGAATTGAATTCGAGTTTGAAGGACGAAAGTATCTGCCGCCAGCGAATCGAACATGGACGACGACGGTCGATGGCATGGCGAGACTCGTCAAGGCAAATCGAGTTCATGCGGGACATCGAAGTCTTAACTACGTCAAGTTCTTGAATGACTTCCCCGCTTACCCAATTGGAAACCTATGGGACGACGTAAGTGGAAGCGGGGAGAGACACTACGTCGTTCAAACGAGTTATCGTGTGGTCGAGCGCTGCATGCTGATGACCACCGACCCGGGCGACCTCATCCTCGATCCCACTTGCGGTTCCGGCACAACTGCCTATGTAGCCGAGCAATCGGGCCGCAGGTGGATAACTACCGACACCTCACGTATTGCGCTCAACATCGCGAAAACGCGCCTGACGACCGCTACCTATCCCTGGTACAAGCTCGCCGATCCGCACGGCGAGGATATCCGCTTCGGCTTCGTTTACAAGAAGGTACCGCATGTCACCTTGAAGAGTCTGGCGAATGACGAACCGCCGGAAGAGGAGACGCTGTACGACCAGCCACAGCAGGATCGCAAGAAGATGCGTGTCTCTGGCCCATTCACAGTCGAGACCTTGCAAAATTTCGAACCGGTGGCACCGGACGCGATCAACGAGGTCAATGGATCGGCGGAGAACATCGCGAGTTTCACCGCGCGGGTGTTCGAGCATTTGAAGTCGGCCGGCATCAAGACCGGTGTCAAGCAGGAGACGGCGGTGTTCAGTCGCGTCGATCTGCTGGGGCACGAGGTATTGCATGCCGAGGGTTTTTACGCGGCGGCCGGCGGCGAGCGCAAGGCTTATCTGCATATCGGGCCGCAGTTCGGTACGGTAGGCAAGGCGGCGGTCAATGCGGCGGTGCGTGCGTGTCGCTCGCGTGGCGACGCCGATTGGCTGGTGATTCTCGGATTTGCGTTCGAATCCGACATCGAGAACAAAGCGGTGACCATGAAGGTGGGCAGCTTCGAGGTCACCAAGGTGCGCATGCATGACGATCTGATGCAGGCGGGGTTGATCAAGAAGGACAAGAAGGCGGCTTCGTTCGTCACCATTGGCGAGCCTGACATCGGCAAGATCGATACGCCGGAGGGTGTGGTGATCGAGATTCGCGGGTTGGACATTTACGATCCGGTGAAGGATGAGGTCAAGCCTCGCTCGGTGGCGGATATTCACTACTGGATGCTCGACGACGACTACGACGGCGCTTCGTTCGTTGCGCGCCAGGTGTTTTTTTGCGGTGGCGATGAAGATGAGTTCGACAAGTGGAAAAAGGGTTTGTCGAATCTGGCCGCGCAATCGATCAAGCGCGCGGCGGAGCGCACCCTCAAGATCGAGTTGGATGACGAGGCGTTCGCGCGTGTGTATGGCCATCGTTCGCATCCGATCGCGCTGCGCCGTGGGCGCAAGGTCGCGGTACGGGTAATAAGCCAGTTCGGCGAGGAGTCGACCAAGGTGATCGAGCTGTAGGTCGGGCTGGCTGTCTGAAGAACCTTCCCGCAGCCGATGACCGGCGCAAATCCGGCCCTGTTCCTCGATTCGAAGC
>JAYUVJ010000536.1:0-3847 GCA_043754155.1 Acidimicrobiia bacterium | reverse complement strand
CAAGGTTTCGGCCAACCGAGTTGTATAACCCGCTAACTTGATCTTGGCAATCGTTGCATCATCGGCGATAACTTGAACCTCGTTACCTTCCCTGGATTCCAACACGTCGTAGGCCGCCACCAACGAATCGAGCTGCGCAGTCGTCGAAAACCCGACCCAGTAAACCGACAACCCATTCGAAGCGGGGGCAATGGTAGTGGAAGTGGCGGTTGTATTCACCTGCCCGGGAGGGGCCTTGCGAGCCGCAGACTCAGACGCAGTTTGTGCCCGCACCGGTGTGGACACGGCGTTAACAAGCGCACCCACTCCCAGTATCGAGGCCAGCGTTACGGATACCAAAGAACGTTTCTTCACGAGCCACCCTTGAACGACGTGACCGAGTTTTCGGCCAAGGCGCAAGCATAAGCAAATACTTGACCCATTCGTCCAATTGCTCAAACGAAGCCACCCCAAGCAGTGAAGGTTGCTTGAATCGTAGCCCCGCAACGAAGTAATTAAACAGCAGTCTCCTAGTCGGCAGAATCCGTGGCGAATACGGCCAACCTGGGAAGTTTGGTCATTTGGCGTGTCCGTAAGTGGGTTTTTGACCGAACTTGGAGGGATGACTCGCCAAACAGCGGCTTTGGTGCATTCTCCCGCCCGCCTTCTGACGAACACCAAGGCCCCACCAATGCTGGCAGGGGCGCTCGATTAGAGGGACTGAAAATGTTTCGACGTTAGGAGCCCTCAGCTCAGCTTTGGCACCGCTCGTCCGAGGGAATCAGAATAACGAAGGGCCCCGCCATTTCTGGCGGGGCCCTTCATCACATCGGCTGTGCAAACTCCGGAGCCCTCAGCTCGTGCTGCGGCTCCGCTCAATCAAACTGAAGGGCTATTCGGCACCCAACGCACGGAGTGCGTCGGCCCGGCGGGCTTCGGAGGCAGCTTCGGCTTCGGCGGCCAACACGACAGGATCAAACGACGGTGCCGGTTCTACACCGGCGTTGATACCGGCAAGCCAAGCTGCGAGGTCCTCTGGGGATTCGCCAGCACCGGTTGGGAGCAACGGCTGCACGCCAACAACGTTGACGTTGACCGCACGGTAACGCTCCATGCCCGTTCCCGAAGGAATGAGCTTGCCAATGATGATGTTTTCCTTGAGACCCTGCAGGGAATCGGAGCGTCCTTCGATACCAGCCTCGGTAAGCACCCGGGTGGTTTCCTGGAACGAAGCGGCGGAAAGCCACGAATCGGTAGCCAACGAAGCTTTGGTGATACCCATCAACTCAGGACGAGCCTCAGCGGGAATCTTGCCCTCATCACGCAACAGGCGGTTGGCGATACCAAAGTACCGAGCCTCAACCTTTTCACCAGGCAAGAAGGCCGACTGACCGGATTCCTGCACGGCAACACGCTTGAGCATTTGGCGGACGATGAGCTCGATGTGCTTATCGTGGATCGATACACCTTGATCGCGGTACACCTTTTGGACCTCAGCAACAAGGTACGTTTGGCAATCGCGGATGCCCTTGATCTCAAGTATTTCCTTGGGGTCAAGTGGGCCTTCGTTGAGTGGATCGCCAGCCTTAACCTCGCCACCTTCAACCACGTTGGAATGCAACTTGGCGTTGATACCAACAGTGTAGGAGATCTCGGCACCGTCGTCACCAATCACGATGATTTCACGGGTCTTGGTGTCCTCGTCGCCCATCCGAACGGTTCCGGAGTTGGCCACAAGAACGGCCTTGCCCTTTGGAGTACGAGCTTCGAAGAGCTCTACTACACGAGGCAAGCCTGCGGTGATGTCTGATGATTCGCCCTTACCGGCAGCGACACCACCGGTGTGGAACGTACGCATGGTGAGCTGCGTGCCAGGCTCGCCAATGGACTGGGCAGCAATTACGCCAACCGATTCGCCCATTTCGATGTGGTAGCCGGTGGCCAGCGAACGGCCGTAGCAGTTGGCACAAACACCGAACTCGGCATCGCAAGCCAACACGGAACGAACACGTACACGGGTTACGGATTCGTCGTCGCGGATCGCTTCCATGGTGTCTTGACCAATGGTTACGTTCCGATCAATAACGGTTCCATTGCCTAGGGTTACGGGCTCGGCCAGGAGACGACCCAAGAGGTTCGTTTCCAAGTAGCCACGCTGCGTTGCGGTATCCGGGCCTACGTATTCGAGCCAACGGCCACGGGTTGAACCGCAGTCGTCTTCACGAATGATGAGTTCCTGGGCCACGTCGTGGAGACGACGGGTGAGGTAACCGGAGTCGGCGGTACGAAGTGCGGTGTCGGCGAGGCCTTTACGTGCACCGTGGGTGGAAATGAAGTACTCAAGAACCGAGAGGCCTTCACGGAAGTTGCTCTTGATGGGGCGGGGAATAATGTCGCCCTTTGGGTTCGCTACAAGTCCGCGCATACCGGCGATCTGGCGAACCTGGAGAGCGTTACCACGAGCACCCGAACCAACCATCATGTTGATGGGGTTCATAGGCTCAGCATCGAGAACGTCCTGCATGGCCTTCTGGATTTCGGCGGTGGCGTCGGTCCAGATTTCCACTTCTTTTTGACGGCGCTCGTCGTCGGTGATGATGCCGCGCTTGAACTGCGCTTCGATTTTTTCCGCTTCCTTTTCGTGACGCTCAAGGATTTCGGCCTTAGCGGCAGGAGTGCGGACGTCGTCAATGGAAATCGACAGGCCTGATTGCGAGGCGTAACGGAAGCCCAGGTTTTTCAGGTTGTCGAGCGAGTTCGCCACGATGGCCTTGGGGTAGCTGATGGCGAGATCGTCAACGATGTTGGTGATTTCACGCTTCTTCACCAAGGTGTTGATGAAGCGGAAGCCACGTGGGAGTGCCGTGTTGAAGATGAGGCGGCCCGGTGTGGTTTCCACGATTGCGTCTTCGCCGTCGACGGGGGCACCCAAGGTGCAGTCGTTGGTACGCATAGTGATTTTAGAGTGCAGGTGAAGTTCCGCGTTGTCGAAGGCACGCTCTACTTCCCACATGTGACGGAACGTGCGGCCTTCGCCGACCATGCCATCGCGTTGCAGGGTGAGGTAGTAGGCACCGATGATCATGTCCTGGGAAGGAACGGCGATCGGGCGACCGTGGGCTGGCGACAGGATGTTGTTAGTCGACAGCATGAGGATGCGAGCTTCGGCTTGCGCTTCGGCGGAAAGTGGAAGGTGGACAGCCATTTGGTCACCGTCGAAGTCGGCGTTGAAGGCCGTACAAACGAGTGGGTGTAACTGGATGGCTTTACCTTCAACGAGAACTGGCTCGAAAGCCTGAATGCCCAAGCGGTGAAGCGTTGGTGCACGGTTCAACATGACGGGGTGTTCCTTGATGACTTCTTCAAGGACGTCCCAAACCTGCGCCCGGCGACGTTCCACCATGCGCTTGGCCGACTTGATGTTTTGTGCCAGTTCCTGGTCAACCAAACGCTTCATCACGAAAGGCTTGAACAGTTCAAGGGCCATCAACTTCGGCAAGCCACACTGGTGAAGATTCAGTGTTGGCCCGACAACGATTACGGAACGGCCCGAGTAGTCAACGCGCTTACCAAGAAGGTTTTGACGGAAACGACCCTGCTTGCCCTTCAACATGTCTGAGAGGGACTTGAGCGGACGGTTACCTGGTCCAGTTACGGGGCGTCCACGACGACCGTTGTCAAACAATGCGTCGACGGATTCCTGCAACATACGCTTCTCGTTGTTCACGATGATCTCGGGAGCACCGAGGTCAAGGAGACGCTTGAGGCGGTTGTTACGGTTGATCACGCGGCGGTACAGATCGTTGAGGTCTGACGTGGCGAAACGTCCACCGTCGAGCTGCACCATAGGGCGAAGATCTGGCGGGAT
>JAYUVJ010000535.1:0-3947 GCA_043754155.1 Acidimicrobiia bacterium | reverse complement strand
ACAAAAACGGCACTACGGAACCCGGAGAGCCGCCTCACCGGGGCAGTGGGCCAAAGTACTCCGTCTGGTGGAGTTTTACACCACCGCTGGATAGTCATGTGATCGTTGACCTTTCCGCACCGGACGCTCCGCAAGTTCTGGCCGCTTACACGGGCGACGCAGCCAATCACTTGGCTCTCGTCCCCAACCAGACCAACGGGTTCGGGCATCTCGATTTTCTCGGGAGCAACAACGTCGAGTACCTGTTCGTGGTGGAAAGTCAAAACGGTGCTTACAGCCAGAACATCAATCTGGATCTGACCTTCAACCCTGACATTGGCGCGCCCATCATTACTAAGGAGCCGAAGGATTCAGGTTCGGACTTTTTCAGCTTGGGCGGCGGTGATGGAGACGGGTTTGGCGGCTGCCGCACCTTCAACCGCTTCACCGTCCAGGCTTCGAGCCTCGATGGCGTAGTGTCCTACCAGTGGCAGTTCGGCCCAACGACCAACGGACCCTTTGCTGATCTGACAGGAATGACCAATGCCACGCTGGTCTTACAGAATGTGACCACGGCCAACCAAGGCTGGTACCGGGCGCAGGCCAGTAACCGAAGCGCAATCGTCGCCTACACCGCGCCAGTGCATCTTACTGTCGGCATCGGCCCAGCGATCGCCTCTGATGGCCAACCTAGGAGTGTGAAGACGAACGCGTGCGCTTCGGCGAAATTTGAGATCAAGACCGAGTCATGCAGCCCAATGACCTACCAGTGGAGGCAGAATGGTACAAACGTACTGGCCTTCAATGCACAAGGCGCCAACAGCGATACTCTCAGCATCACCGATCTCACCCCAGTCAATGAGGGCAATTACGATGTGCTCGTCCAGAATGCGAACCTATCAATCACGAGCCAAGTGGCCACACTGACCATCACTAATACGCCCACGATCACGTCTCAGCCGCAATCGGCCACCAAGCGTGGCTGCGAGACGGTGAATTTCGCGGTCACAGCCACAGCCACTTGCCCGCTCACCTACCAGTGGTTTTTCCAAGGACAAGCGTTCAGTGGCGCAACCAACAACACTTTGAATCTCCTCGATCTGCAAGCGGCACATGCCGGCGATTATTTCGCGGTGATCAGCACTCCTTTCGGCAGCCTGACGAGCCAGGTGGCTAGGCTGACGGTCCAAACCGTGCCGACCATACTCACTGGCCCGGCTGCTCAAAACGCGCGTTCCTGCGACATCGTAAACTTGTCCGTCCAGGCCCAAGCGGAACCGCTCTGCTCCTGGCTGGCTTATCAGTGGCAACTCGCTGGCACCAATGTATCGAGTGCCACCAATCGCACCTACAGTTTTGAGGCTGAGGCTGAAACCGAGGGCGACTACCAGGTTGTAGTCAGCAACCGGTGGACGGCCACCACGAGCGCTGTGGCCAGGGTTACGATTGACGCACGACCATTCATCACGGCCCAACCGTTGAGTTACCAAAGAGTGCGGGAAGGGGATTCCTTCACCAACCGACTGGTAGTCTCTACCTGTGGTGCCCTCAACTACGCGTGGCAATTCAAGCCTTTCAACAGCAACACCTTCAGCAACGTGGTGCTGGATGCTCGCCACGTTTTGACCACCAACGGTTGGCTGATCATCCAGAATACGCAGACGAACGAGTCGGGGTACTACCGCGTCATTCTCAGCAACATCTACACAAACAGCACCAGCAGCACTTCAGTGGTCTGGGTTGTTCGCCCGCCAGCGAATGATGCGTTTGCCAGTGCCATCAGTCTTGGCCGCACCAATCGGGCCACTGCCGCGGGTTACAATGAGTTTGCTACCAAAGAAGCTGGGGAACCCAATCACGGTCTTCAACCACCGACGCATTCAGTCTGGTGGGTTTGGACCAATCAGTTCGCCAGCCTGGTGACCATTGACCTCGCCGGCAGCGACATCGACACCCTCCTCGGCGTTTACGCAGGCACCTCTGTCAGCAACCTGACGGCAGTGGCACAAGACGACGATGGCGGGGCCAACGGACGCAGTCGCGTGAGCTTCATGGTCGGAGCCGGGAAAGTTCTCTACTTTGCCATTGACGGCAAGCTCGGCGCCGAAGGCACCAATCTCATGCTCTCAGTTACGGCCCAGGAGATCGTCTCTCCGCCAGTAATCACTGAGCAACCTGTCAATTTGGCAGCCGTTGCAGGGGAAACCATCACCTTCACCAACCGCTCCTACGGCAGCCCTGATATGACAATCCAGTGGTATGGCAAAGGCGTGCCGTTAACAGGAAGCACTCAGATTCTCGGGCTGACCAACACCCTTTCGACTCTGACGTTGAGCAGCGTGACGACCAACAACGATGGCGTTTACTACGCAGTGTTGAGCAATAGCTTTGGCACCGTCACCTCCAGGCTAGTCACGTTGACGTTTGGCGCGATCGCTCGCGGCATGGTGACGGATGCGACAAGGACCACTCCAAACGGGGCGGCTATCGGCATTCCAGGCGTGCGCGTCTCCGTCGGTGATGTCTCAACTCTAACCGATCAGGACGGCAACTACGAGCTGGTCGGGGTAAAACCCGGTGATATTCGGGCCGATTTCATGGCCAACAAGACCCACGCTCGACTGAACGAGAATGTGCAATTCTGGAACCGTTCGACCCTCACCGCAGCTTGTCTAACGGCTACCAAGGCCGGCTTCTACAACTACGAGAACTGTCAGTTTGAAGTTGGGAATGGCCAAACCGTGGCGATGCGCTTCTCCATGTCGCCCATTTTTGAGGGACTCCGTTTTGTGTTGAATTGGACGAACAAACCCGCCGATCTGGATCTGCTCCTCCATTTTCCTCCCTCGGTGCCCGTTGCCTATCCTTGGATTGATTATCTTCAGAAGAACAGGGGCAGCAGCAATCAGCCTCCGTTTGCCCTACGCGACGTGGACACGACCCAAGGCTGGGGGCCAGAAACGATCAGCATTCACGAGTTTTATCCCGGAACCTACAGTTTATACGCGAGAAAGTATCCTGGAGAAGGAGGCTACTTCCTGACGCAGTCAGCGGCGCGAATCGTCGCATATCTGGGAGGCGATATTGCCCCCGGCATTTCTCCAGAAGCTAAGCCTTACGGGTCCGTTGAAGTGCCCAGCCTGGGAACCAACGACTGGTGGCACGTCTGTGATATCGATGGCTTGACCACGAACATCACCTGGATCAACCAGTTACTCGCCACCGCTCCTGGCGGCTTGGAGACTGAGTCGGGGAACGCTCCATCGGTGGTTGGGAGCAGCCTGACAACAAAGGCCACCATGAAGATCGCTCCTTCCCCGAGTGCCAACTACGAGTGGAGCTTTGGCGATGGCAGTCCCGTCAACCCCACGTTCGAGCCTGTCCATAGCTACGACGCAACAGGCTGGAAGACGGTCTCACTCAAAATGACCGAAATGACTGGCAATCCACCAAGGGCAAACATCATTACCAAGACCAACTACATCTACGTCGAAAATGCGCCTCCCGTCGTAGTCATCACCAATCCAACATCGGGCGCAGTATTTCGGGCCGGAGACCCGATCATTCTTCAATCCGTGGCCGATGGGGTTGATGACGCGATTCGCCAGGTTCAGTACTATTTGCTGGAAGGCGCTCAATTGACCTTGTTGGGCACCGTCACAAACCCACCGTACACATTCGGCTACTCCAACACCAACTACGTTGATCGAACCAATCGGTTTGTAGCGCTCGCCACTGATGCTCATGGTGCGACTGCATGGTCGGATCCGGTGACCACACAGACCCTCGATCTGCGCGGTGACATCCTCATCCTGCGCAACTTCCGTTCCACAGAAATCGAATCCATGGTCGCCTACCTGGACGAACTCCTGATCCCGGCCAAGGATTCCTCGGGTCATCCAGTCCTTCGTCCGCCGATTGTCAAAGTCATTGACCAGGAAGGACTGTTTTTCGGCCTTGTCGATGGC
>JAYUVJ010000534.1:0-2608 GCA_043754155.1 Acidimicrobiia bacterium | reverse complement strand
CGGATTGGCCATGTGCTGTTGCGAACAGCTGGCCTCGGCTGGAAAACTTCGGTCCCGGGGCACACTTTATGCATAGTCAGCGAAGTTGAACTAAAAGGCGGTATGGTCTGAGCAGTTCACCTAGGAGGAATTTCGATGGATCTCAGCAAACTTACTAAGGCCGACAAAATCATTTTCGGATCGGGGCTTGTGTTCCTGATCTCAATGTTTCTCGACTGGTTTTCATTCAGTCTGCTTGGTCAGAGTGTTGGTGTGAACGGCTTCGATGTGCCATTCCAATGGGGCTGGTTGCCGCTTTTGATCATCGTAGGCATGTGCACGTGGGTGGGCCTGCGAACCTTCTCCACCACGTCGCTGCCTCCCCAGATTCCGCAGCTGTATTTGGCCGGGGCCATTGCGGCACCTGCGCTCGTGATTCTGAAGCTCTTGATTGGCGAGAGCCCATTGAGCCGTTCGTTTGGACTTTTCGTAGCCGTGCTTGCAGCCGCAGCTTTCGGATTTGGTGCTTTCTTGAAATTCACTGAACAGGGCGGAGACATCGAAGCGGTAAAAGCGCAACTCAAAGGGAAAGCCGATGCAATGGGTGACAAAGCAAAGCCCGACTGAGCAACCAGCAGCGCAAGCTCACGAAACGGGTTGCTCCCACACCAAGCAGGGTCGACCGAAGTTACTTCGACCCTGATTGCTCCAACAAGCGTCGTGCGATTACTTTGAGGCACAGCGTTTCGTCGGCGCCTTCGAAAATCGAAAGTACCCGGGCGTCCACGAAGTAACGCGAAACGGCATACTCCTCGGCGTAACCCATGCCGCCATGAATCTGCATTGCCTCCCGAGTAACCCACTCTGCGGCACGGCAAACGTAAGCCTTGATCATTGAGGCCTCAAGGGCACCCTCGCCCTTGCCCATGAGCTTGGCTACTTCGTAAGAGAACTGACGACTGGCCTGAATCACCACTGCAATACGGGCCAGCTTGACCTTGGTGAGCTGATAGTCAACCGTGTTGTGTCCAAACACCATACGATTCTGCGAGTAAGCAACCGCAGCCTCATAGGCTGCTTGCATCAGGCCGACCGCACGTGCAGCAGTTTGAATGCGCCCGTTTTCAAAGCCCTCCATTTGGAAATAGAAGCCCTTACCCATCCCTGATTCCATGCCAATCAGGTTCTCTGCTGGCACCCGCCAATCCTCGAAAGCGATTTCGTATGAGTGCATACCACGGTAACCAAGGGTGTCAATAGGGCTGCCATCCATTTTGCCAACTGTTCCATCGCCATGATCCTGCGTGAAAGCAAACCCGTGTCCACTAGCGACGGGCTTGGGCACCAGGAACAAACTCAAACCGCGATGGGTCTTTGAACGATCGGGATCGGTGCGAGCCAACAACAACAAGACGTTGGCACGGGCCCCAAACGTGCACCATGTCTTCACGCCATTGATAGCCCATCCGCCATCGTCAGTCGGAGCAGCGGTCACTTTGATGCCAGCAACATCGGAACCATAATCAGGCTCAGTTACAGCCACGGCACCCATCACCTCAGCCGTAGCGATTTTGGGAAGCCACTCGGCCTTCTGCGCTTCCGTCCCACCCCGCACCAAGGCACGGGTAAGGATTTCCGGACGGGTGATTAACGACCCACCAATTCCCAACGAGCCGCGAGTTAGCTCTTCGGTGGCAATAACCATTCCGAGATACTCACCCTCTCCGCCCGAGGCAAACCCACCGAACTCTTCAGGAACCGACAAGCCAAATCCACCCATTTCGGCCAAACCCGAAATGATCTCCTCGGGCACATCGGCGTTGGTGCGATGGACATGCTCAGCCCGATCACGAATTTGTTCGTCACTGAAACGACGGAACGTATCGGAGACCATCTCGAAATCTGGATCAAGATGGCGTGGACCGCCGTTGTTAGCAATCAACTCATCACCGAGCGACGCCAAAAAAGGCGTGCTGCGGTAATTACGAATGAATCCAAGCGCCGAATCCATAGCCCCATCGGCCACCCCCCACTCCGATTCGCGGCCAAGCAATTTTGTCGTTACGTCAAAGGCCATATCGGCCACGAACGCAGCGGCAATCTTGGCTTCGAGGGAGCCCTTGTTGCCGTAATCGAGCACAGCACGCGCGTTCTCAACCGCCGACGCAGCATGCGCCAAGTCGTAGGCGACCTGTTGGTTGGCGTCAATCGCAGCATCGGCACGTTCGGCCTGGGCTGCTAAATGACGAATGGCGGTGTTGACCACGCCCTTTGCCGTGTCAACCACATCAGCAGCACTCAACATGTCGATATCAGAATCCAAATTAGCCATACCTAAATCTAGTCAATGCGAGAGAATTGCTACTATTCGAACCAGCCGACCCAGCATATTGGACACCACCTTGAATACCGAAGCGACTGTCGAAGCGTTGAACTCAGCTAACGAGCCGTTACCGCACCGAGCAGATCGTCGGTCAACGGCAACGTAGTTGAAGGGGCGACTGTGGAGGTGGTTGGTCTCACAATTGGGGTGGTGGTTTGGCCAGAGCTGTCAACCGGCTCAGCCGAAAGCGCAACCGGCGGAGCAAGTGAATCGGTGGCGGATGACAAATTAGCCGCTAAAGGACCT
>JAYUVJ010000533.1:0-2873 GCA_043754155.1 Acidimicrobiia bacterium | reverse complement strand
AGCTTGCCAAGTTTGCGATTAGAGAACCCAAGCAGATTGTTCGTGTCAGCATTGTTAGGTTGCGCTTTGTCGGCTTCTTCGAGCTGAATGATGGCATCGGCCCACTGTTTCGCAGCAACCAGTGCTTTGCCTTTGGAGTAAGCCTCCCCAGCTTTTTGTCCTGCCGCAGGAGTAACGACCGCAGCTGCGGCCGCCTTGGTTGCAGTAGGCGTTTGCTCAGATTTCGATCCCGTAGTGGCAGCAGGTGCCCCGCCAGCGACCGTACTTGGCGGATTGGTTTCGACCCCATCGGCGTAAGCGCTCGGAGATCCGGCGATCCATACAACCATCGATCCAGCGACTAGCGAGCACCCGAGACCAAACACGGCCAGTGCACCGCGCCGGTTCGAACGGCGCACGTGGGCGACCTGATGAGTTCGATCCGAAAATGTTGATTCTGCTGAGCGAGACAAGCGAGCTGACATGGTTGATCCTCCAAGGTGCACGGGTTACTAATTTCCCACATTCCTACGGCTACAGATCATCTGCTGTTGACCAAATCCTCAGTTAGCAAGATTTAGCTGGTTTTGGAGGTCAGACTCAGAGCGCGACCCAAACCTAAGGCGCCCGATGGCAGGCTGTATGGGCATGATTTCCCTGGATAAGACACAAGCTGCGACGAAAACCGGTGAACCAAGTGGTTCTGTCGTTCTTGCAGGCATGTCGTGGATTGCAGGCATGTCGTGGATAGTGGCAGTGGGTTTGGTGATCGCTCAGCTGGCAACTGTGCTGGCTAGTTCCAAAACTGCGTGGTTTTTGGCGCTGTGTACATCGATCGGGTTGTTTGGAACCCTCATCATTTTGCGATTCTTCACGACTCGCCACCAATCCGGTTCTGCACTGCCCCGGTTCACCCCCCGGTTCAACTCCCCACCAGCTGACACCCAACCAGTTGTCAATCCACTGGCTAATCGCACTTGGAGTTGGTTTACGTTCGCCGCAATGATGCTCATCTTGATGATGGGTTTAGTGAAAGCTCCTCACCGTTCCAACGACGTTTACGCTTATGGAGCCTATGGTCGATTAGTAAGTGAGCATTCCGTTTCTCCTTATACGACGCGGCCATCGGAGTTTCCCACCGATCCAGTTATTGCCCGCATGGCTTCAGGATGGCGCAACACTCGATCGGTGTACGGCCCCGCGTTTACCGCTGTATCCGCTGTTGGAATGCGTATCGCCGGTACATCCGCACTCATCGAACGTTTGTGGTTCCAAATACTTGCCGCGACAGCAACCGGGCTGTCCGCGCTGCTACTCAAACGGATGGCGCCCCAAAGCTGGTGGCTCTTTGCACTTAACCCCATCACTTTGATTGTCGTTGCCCACGAAGGACACAACGATGCGCTCGTTGGATTAGGGATACTAAGCGCACTTCTGTTTATCCGCCGCGGATTTCCACAACCCAGAATCCTTCATCGGGCATTCCTAAAACGTGGCTTTCCCCAACGAACGGACGGCACAACTCCTAGTAGCTCGCGATTCATTCACGGCGCTGTGGGATCGCTGGTGTTCGCTGCTTCGATAAAAATCACGGCGATTCTTGCCGTCCCGGCAGTAGCCATGTGGATACTTGGGCGAGTGGGATGGAAACGGGCGGCGCGAATTTTCGGTGGTTGGGCAATTGTTTGTCTCGGCCTGTTTGTGGCAACCGGCGGAGCTTCTGCGTTTGGCGCATTCCGTGGTTTACGAACCTTCCGCTCCACCACCTCGCTTTGGCATCTTGACGTGATTCGCCAACTTACCGATCACCCAGGTGGTAAGCCCGGGCCACTCGCGCTCACATTCCCAGCGCTTTTGATTGCGGCAACCGGGCTCCTGGTTCTGTGGCGATCCTGGTATGCCTCGGCCTCGTATGGTTCTCAACACAAGGTTCATAAACACCCATATGACTTTCCGACGCTTGTTGCAATGACCTTGATTCCCCTGATCATTTTCATCACCCTTGGTTTATATATCCTCCCTTGGTATTGGGGTTGGCTGCTCGCTCCCGCAGTCCTAGTTCCAACACGGTTCCGTTTTCTCGTGTTCTTCGCCGCAGCAGCGCACACCATTGCCTATGGCGCCGGAACACGAATGCAAGGCCCTTTAGCCACGGTATTGCACATTGCTCGATTCATCGCCCCGCTGGCTTTCATCGCCGTCCTCGTCACCGGAATTGTTGCAATTCTGTACCGACCCGCTGAGTAGTAGTGATTATTCTCACCGATCTGTTGAAGCACTCCTGGGACATCGGCAAAGGTGCAGGCGTTTCCGTTACCCTCGATGCCGAAGTCGTCGCCCCGGCCAGCGCACGCCTACTCCCGATTGCCATGATTCGTCGCCCAGGAGCTTTTGGTCCAAAGGTCGATGCCCCCGAAGGTTCCGATGCACAACTCTCAGCTGGTGCTTTAACTTCCTGGTGCTATCATTGATAGCAATGGAGATGGGGGAGAGATGTCACAACTAATCGTTCGAAACCTCGACGAAGATTTGGTCCAGCGCTTACGTCGGCGTGCAGTTGAGCATGGCCGCTCGGCAGAGGAAGAACATCGACAAATCCTGAAAACTGCGTTGCGACCCGAGGATCTCGGTGCCTTTTTGCTTGAGATTCCCCAAATCGGAAATGACGCAGATTTTGAGCGGACAACTGAGCTACCTCGAGAGGTCGAATTTTGAGTGGGTACCTACTCGACACCAATGTGATTTCAGAATTACGTAAAGGTGATCGAGGCGACCCGGCAGTAAGAAATTGGGTGGAAGCTCAAACCGGAGACGATTTGTGGTTGTCTGTGCTTGTTGTCGGTGAACTACTCCGTGGCGTCGAGCTAGTTCGACGACGCAATCCACTTAGCGCG
>JAYUVJ010000532.1:0-2018 GCA_043754155.1 Acidimicrobiia bacterium | reverse complement strand
GCCATCCAGCGGAAGCAGAAAGAAACCGAAGCCGAAACCGCTCGACTTGTTGCTGAGACGGCGGCCGCGCAAGCTCGAATTGAAGCGCAGGGTAAGGCTGATGCACAGCGCATCGAAGCCCAAGCCCAAGCCGATTCGAATCGTAAAATTGCTGAATCACTCACGCCCGGACTTATCCAGCTTCGCCAGATTGAAGCGGTGTACAAGAACGGGAACCAAATCTACTTTTTGCCCCAAGGCGCCAGTCCCAACGTGTTCCTCACTCCAACTAACAACATAGGGAACCCGTCAACATCGGCATCTGCTCAAGCCGCTGCCGGAGCAATCGCTACCAACCCATAAGCACGCAGAGCAATTTTGTGTGCTAGCTGAGAAGTGATACCGGGGCCGGGGCGTAACTGCCCGGCCCCGGCTTTTGTTCGGCTGCCTGGACCGTGGCCCGAGCTCTACACAAACGCGTTTCCGGAATGGACCGACCAAAGCAGTCGGGCTACTCAGCTTCGCAAGGGCCGCTCTTGCAAAGAAAGAGCAAGCAACAATGCCAGCAGTGCAACCAAAGCCGAGCTCAGATAGACACGACCCGTTGCCACCGTCAGTGCGTCAGCAATCCCGGAACGTATGCCGAGGGGAAGCGCTCGAATCTTTTCTGGACGCTTTATCAGGCTAGTTATTGACGTGTCTCCAGCGATTGACCCGGTAGGTATTCGGCGGCGAAGTTCTCCTACTACCGTCGAAGCGTGGACCGCTCCGAAAACAGCCAAACAGATTGATCCGCCCAAAGAACGAAGCGCTGTCAACGTTGCGGTTCCCACTCCGATTTCTCCATGGTCGATGGCGTTCTGAGAAGCGATGCTTGTAGTGGTGAACGTGGTCCCCACACCTAGCCCGGTAAGAAACATAGGAACAACCAGCCACAGATACGAAGCCGTAAGAGAGATCTTGGACAGGGCCAGCGATCCAACTAACGCCAAACTGAGCGTTATTACGGGGTAGCGCTTGTACCTTCCGGTTCGGGCGATTTCACGACCCAAAAACCCCGAGCCCAACATCACGCCCATCATGATCGGCACGAGCAACAAACCCGCCTCAGTTGCACTTCGAAACTGTGCAGATTGAAAAAACAACGGCAAAAAAGCCTGCGTACCGTATGACATTCCACCAGCACAAAAACCCATCGCTGCGGCAGTGGCGTAGATCCGGTTCTCGAACAGGTGCAACGGAATGATCGGTTCCTTGGCACGTCGTTCCTGCCAAAGAAAGACCGTAAAAGAACAGATTGCTACGACAAACCACAAACCAACCGGAGCGCGAAACCAGCCGCGCTTGCCGCCCTCCAGACCCAACACCAACGTTCCTAGCGTGAGAGCGAGTAACCCCGCTCCGGCGAAATCAATCGAGGCTGCCTTGCGCTTTACTGGAAGTTTCAACGTCGCCATAATTGCGGCAATGGCAATAAGACCAACCGGAACATTGATCAGAAAGATCCACTGCCAAGCAAATCGTTGAATAATGAACCCGCCGACCAGAGGTCCAGCCACACCGCTCACCACAAAAATCGACGTGTAGGCGCCCATATAACGTCCACGTTCTCGCGGCGAAACCAAATCGCCAATAACGGCAAACGTAAGCGCCTGTATCCCTCCCCCGCCCATCCCTTGAACCGCCCTGGCGACAATAAGCATGGTCATGGAGTGAGCCAGGGCTCCTAACAAAGAACCTGCCAACAGGATCCAAATCGCCGTGAGCACGATTCGACGACGACCAAACAAATCGCCGAGTTTCCCCAAAATCGGCGTGGCGACAGTAGAAGTAAGGATGTAGGACGTACTTACCCAGGCCAAGGATTCGAAGCCGCCAAGGTCACCCACAATCGTCGGCAACGCAGTAGCCAGAATGGTGTTGTCGATCGCGGACAACACCGTACCCAGCATCAGCGAACCAAGAATGATCCAAACCTGACGGGAACTCAACCCGAGCTGCGCAGCGCCTGGTTGCCCGGACCCCGGTTCAAGCGGTAA
>JAYUVJ010000531.1:0-3337 GCA_043754155.1 Acidimicrobiia bacterium | reverse complement strand
AATTGCGGTTGCTTTCACGGCCCAAGAGCAACTCGCCGTTGACGCTTATCTTGAGGAAGAATGGCGTGTGGCTCTGGGCACAAGAGACTTACCGACAATCTTGAACAAGCTCTCCTTCATCAAGATACTTTCTGGCCGTGTGGAGCCATTCTTGGCTGATTGGCTCGGCTCTGGGCCGTCGATTCACCCTTCAATTGTCGACCTAGCGTTTTCGATTTGGAGATCGGGTGTGCCCGACCCGCTCGACAAAAATCAGATTAAAGACTGGCTCTTGACCGATGTGGCTCAACGGCTGCGAGGGGCCTCTGAAGCTGGCAAGCTCCAAGATGAGCGCACGCAGCAAGCTATCAGTTTGCTGAGTGCCTACGCAGGTCGCTGAACAATGGGCCAATCGCCGCACCCCTCACCATCAACGGAGCCGATGTGAAATCGTATTTCTTGGAAGGGGTTTCGTCTGCTGCGAATGCCGTCACTGCCCTCAAGAAGATTCTTCCTGGGCAAGAGGCACCATGGGTATTACGCACGCAGACAGGTGATGTGATCGGTTACTTCAACGTCGTTGACGACGGTGTTGATGACATCGTTGCACCGGCGGTGCAGGTTGACGTGAGCGGACGGCATTGGGACAAGATTGACTTCGTGCTGTCGACGCTTGAGTCACTTCGCTCAGAAGTCGGTGGCAGCATCACGACGGACGAGTGACCATCGCTCATGTGGTGCCTCAAAAGCCGTTGCTCAGTAGAGGTGGCAAAAAACTCAGCAGCAGCCCAGCAGCATGTTTAGTGGTGATGGTTGCGAACATTTGCGAACGGCTGGAAATTGGTGAGCGTCTTTCAGAGTGAAAACCGACAGCTTGCGACCGCGTGTGAACGGCTGGAGGTTGCTCGATGTTGCTTCGGGACCAAGGGGTCGCAGGTTCAAATCCTGTCTCCCGGACTGATTGAAAGCCCTGACTTCGTTGGAGAAATCTCGAGCTCAGAGCTTTATTTGATGCGCAAACTACGGCTTTTCTCAGTTCGAAGTGGGTAACGCCAAAAAGCTGACTTCCAATATGGTTAACATGGCTATTTTCATTTTACCTTGGTGACTTCGTTGCGGGGAAGTCTGTTTGAGAATCTCAACGCGCAAGATCTCCATTTCCGAATCAATCTGATCTTGGCGATCGCAAGGTCGCGTAGTCGACGTAGGCCTCGGTTTGATGCACGCAGGAACAGCACCAGAGTGCCAAAAGTGTTGCTCCACGTGCTGTCACTTCATGTCCCCATGTTTTCAGCGCGAAAACAGTGCTTTGATCCCAGGTCGCGTCGAAGCTTTTGATCAATTTTCCGCCTTGTCCCCGCAAGCAACAGAAGCGCATTGGAGCAGACCTACCGTGACGCACGGATGTGCAACTTTCCGAGCGGTTTGCCGTGTTGGAGGTCAAGCTCGCTAGGGTAGTACTCAAGGTCGAACTCGATGCAGGCAGGGCCATCTGAGTCGTAGAACAGAACAAGTCGAATCTCTTGACTGTATGATTCGCCCTGCTTGAGCCTGAGAAGATGTTGCTCCTCGGGTCCGCTGACGTAGTCAGTAACCGTAAGCGGTAGTTCAACAGGGTCGGAACAGCGACGAAGCGCGCTGACCACGAGATTAATGTGCGGAACCATGCGTCGATCTAGCTTCACCCCCGTCAAAGGTTCGATCGCCACCTGCGCGGAAACGGCTCGTTGATCATACGAAATGTTTCGTATCGTCAGTTCCGGCGCTCGTGCAGAAGCATCAGCACCGCCTCGGCTTTCACAGCTCACCATGAAGGTGAGGGTGAGAGCCAGAGCGACGTCACGATTCACGGCCAACATACGCTAGCGTTACAGACCGTTTCACAGCAGCAATTGGGTAGCACCGTCGTCGTTCTTTAAGAATAAACATACGGATCGAAGTCCAACTCTGCGTCAGCTTCTGCGAGCAAGCAAATCAAGTCAGCATCAAGGTGGAATGATGGGCGTACAGAGTCGGGGCCATCGGCAAACAGTTCAACCCCAACCTGAAGCTTGCCTGATTTTTGGAACTTGCTCCTCTCTTGCGGCTTTCCAGTCAGAACCTGGAGCACGCACTGACGCACAAGCTGTTCTGGGTTGTAATGATCCGACTCGACCCGAACTAGCTCCACCTCAGTTCCGGTCGCCGCATCCGTACCTGTGACCTGTACCACGAGTCTTAACATGGCTATTTCCACGAATACTCAGTCTCGGACACGATGTCGCCCTTACAACCTCTGGCCTTGCTCACCACCCGTCTATCTCTGCAGCCACAAAGGTCGTAGTGTGAGATCGGTGCTTTTTTACCAAGCCAATCCTTCTTAACGTCGTGTTCCCTTCCGTAAAGCCCTGCCTGTTTGAGGTGCCAAATTGTAAGCTTCGTATCGCAGGGGTCTTCATCCCCCTCTTTACACTGGGGACCATCGGGCGGTGGTCGACATCTGCTTCCGTCGGGCCCGCACGTTCCATCAGCGAGCTCCGATGGCCAAAGCGCGGTTATCACGGCTCCAACGGCCGCGCCTGCTCCCCTCGCTCCCGTTCTAACGGCAGTTGCTGCTCCGCCTCCCATGTCCCAGTTACCGTTCGGGTCATAGCGGTTAACCGGGTTGTTGCTCGCGTATGCATACGTGGGAGGGAGCATTGCGTCCATTGCTCTTGCATGCACAAAACCAGGCTCCTGGAGCAGAGGCTCGGGCTGCAAATATTTCCCACTTGATGGTTCGTAGTACCGATTCCAATTCTCAAACAGCTCGGTTTCCTTATCGAAGTATTGGCCTGGGAAACGCAAGGGCACGTCGAACGGCACTGCCGGTGATTGAAATCGACGGTACTCATACGCAGCCGTTGCTTCACCCCAAAGTGTGGCACTCGTTGAAGCCGTGAAATTTACTTTGACGCGGCCAGCAGAAGGTTGCACCCAGGGAGTCCAATAGCGCCACTTGGTGCCGCCAATATTCCCTCCCGGCAAGGGAGTGCCGGTGGTGCCATCAACAAGAGTGGCCCAAGCCGTAGAGACATTGGTTTCTACCACCGGGAAAAGCACTCGTTGCTGAATGGCCAAGCCAGTGCCAGCGGGGTGAGTGAAATCTGCCAGCGTAAGATTTCCCGCGGTGTAGGGGTGACTGGTGCCCACGGAAGCGAGTGCCACTTGATTGGGTGTCCCAAAGGGTTGGTAGTCGAATACGCCAGTCACTTTGCCTGAATCATCCAGCGTCAAAACGGGTTTGCCAATGACGTCGGTGACAATAAAACGCAGGCCACAGGTGGTGACATCATCTCGAGGGTGCACACAGGCAAGGCTGGTGTCTGAGGCGCGCACT
>JAYUVJ010000530.1:0-2336 GCA_043754155.1 Acidimicrobiia bacterium | reverse complement strand
CCCGATTTGTCCCACGATGTGAGTACGAAGGTGAGGTCGCGATGTTTGAACTCAGCGGGGTTCGATATCCACGCAGAAATGCCAAGGGTCGGGGTTGACTGCAACACCCTAAGACCAGCAGTGTTGAACAAATCGATTGGGCGGGCCGTCCAGAACTCCGCAACTCCCGATGAGCCGTGCGGAACAGTGGCTGAAACGCAGGCAATTTCTGCAGGTGGGGAAACGGCGATCGCCGCTTGAGCCGACGGAAAAAAACCTACTGCCGCACCCGACAACAGAGCAACCCCAGCCACTGAGGCCTTTCGGCGTGCTCCCAAGTAGCGCCGTGCGATAAGCGGAACGTTTGCCACAAGAACACACACCGGGAAGACGGCAAAGGTCCCGAAGTACCGAGTTACCCCGGGCCCGGTGATGATGAGCGCAAACGGGGCCAACACAACCCACGATGCCACAAACACCGAAACAAACATCCTTGGCGACGGGTTTCCTTCAGTTCTCCCAACCTCAACGTTGATCGCTTCATCGAAGGCGAAGTTCGCATTGATGCTGGAACCAACCTCTGAACGCACCATGGAAGGTGACTCAAACGAGGAATCCCGTGAGTAGGGTCGCACGGCTTGTGATGCCGGTTTACGTTGCAGGAGGATTTGAACTGTCTGAATCAGTGCAAAAAGTACAGAGCCAACGAGCATCGCCAATTCGAATGCCCCAAATGGATCTGCGACTAGCGAGGCAATCATTGCTCCAACCATTCTCGCTGTGCGCCAAATGCGATCTCCGTGGATATACCCGTTCACAGACCCGCTCACCATATGAAGCTTCGGTTGCAGCAAATAGCCCAACAAAGTTCCAGTTCCTAAAGTTCCAATCGCAACCATTGCGACCAGCCGTGAGCAGCGCCGAGCAAATCGAAACACCACGATTGCCGCACAACAGGGAACCGACACGATTACCGAAAACATCGGATTCGAAACCGTTGCCAACAACGAAATGAGGCCCAAGGTACCTGAGAGGTAAACCGGCGGAAGCGTTACGATGCCCGTTGGTGAGCGATGACCACGAATGATTCGAGTTACTAGGGCCAGGGTCACTACGCCTAGCGTAGAAATTCCAACATAGTAGGTGCTTGAGAAAAGCATCCAGCCAAGCCGCCAGTCGCTCGAACCAAAGGTTTCCGCAGCCATGCCGAGGGTTATCAGCAGCGTTCCAACGGTGGCTGCCGTTCGGGCCCTCGTGAAAGCCATGCCGCACATGGAGGCTAGAAGTCTCATAGCCAGGTAAAGAAACAACACGTTTAGAAACCCACAGACCACTAGCGCGGATTTCGTGGTTGGCGTTAGAAGATCGGCAAGTAGGTAGGTGGGGAGCTCAGGAAAAAGTCCAAGAAATGGACCGGAGATCCAACCCATTCCCTCGGGCGCATGCAGTGCCCGAGCGAACAAAGGCATAGTGAGCGAATCACTGTCGTACAAAAGAGTGTGTATGCCACCGAGGGTGCTCAAACGGGCAAGAAAGAGCACTAGCCCTGCGCCAAGCGTGGTGATCGACAACAACTCCTTCATGGCGATCCGAGCCGCCACAACGAATTTTCCCGGCGCGCTCAACGAGCGCGTCTCCTTTTGTTGCTTTGTATGTACTACCGAGGCCACGACCCGTACATCGACAGCCGTGGAACCGAACTTGACCTCCGAAGAAAGTGCTTACAGAAAGTGCTTACAGAAAGTGCTTACGGAAGGTGCTTAGCTTCGATACCGGGCGTGGATTTTGTCGATGAATTCGAATCACCGCTTCGCCATGGCGTCGCCCGGAAGTGGTTGATCAGCGTACAGAGCACTTTGGAACCGACGCATACCGGTGAGCCAACGGTCAACGTCACCAGCTTTGCGGGTGAGGTACGTGGCAACCTCGGCGTGAGGAAGCACATGGAATGTCTCGGCACGGATAGTTTCGATGCACGCACGAGCAGTATCCTCCGCGGTCACCACACCATCAGCCCCAGCCACGCCACTTCCCATTCCATCGCCATCGCTGCCACCAAAATCCGGGCTGTTCGTCACAATGTTCGTCGAGACGGCTTGTGGGCACAGCACCGACACACGGATGCCTTGGTGATGGTGAGTGATTGCCAGCCATTCGGCTAGGGCAACCGCTCCGTGTTTCGTGACGGTGTAGGCCAACGAGCCGATTTGCGTCATCAACCCGGCGGCCGAAGCAGTGTTGAGAAGATACCCACCACCGTTGGCAATCATGGAAGGAACCACGGCACGAGCTGCATACATATGAGCCATCACGTGCACTTCCCACATGTGTTGAATGCGCTCGTTTGAATCCTCCAA
>JAYUVJ010000529.1:0-11512 GCA_043754155.1 Acidimicrobiia bacterium | reverse complement strand
CCGGAGAATGACGCCACACGATCAGCAGGATTGTGGGTAGACGTCGTCAGCATCAGTTCATCGACGCCGAACTGCTCGGCCAGATCGTGCAGCTGAGTGGCAACTTCCTCGGGAGTTCCCAGCACAGCTGAGCGTAAACGCTGATCCATCATGGCCCGCTCGCCCGGCGCATAGTCATACGTGGCTGCTTCTTCGGGTGTAGGCATTTGAGACGGGCGACCCTGCCGAAGTTTCAAGAACCCCAACGCACTCGCCCCAGCAAGAAACTCGGCGTGCTCACGTGATTCGGCGCACACCACCGGCACCCCAATCATGGCGTACGGAGCATCAAGCACAGCCGACGGACGAAAACTCTGCCGGTAGGCGTCGAGGGCAACTTCGGTGCCACCCATACCGAAGTGATGGGCAAAGCTAAACGGTAAGCCCATCTGCCCGGCAACCTGCGCGCCAAAATCACTCGAACCAAGAAGCCAAATGGCCGGCAGGTGACCAGCCCCAGGAATCGCTGTTATGCGCGCATAGGGATGGCCGGGAGGGAACGCACCTTTGAAGAAGGCCAGTAGTTCGCCGAACCGTTCAAGGAAGTCATCCGATTCAGCCAACCGCGCGCCCCGCAGCGCCCGAGCGGTTCCCGGATCGGTCCCAGGCGCTCGTCCGAGGCCAAGATCGATACGACCTGGATGCAGTGCTTCGAGCATGCCAAACTGCTCAGCAACAGCCAACGGCGCATGGTTGGGCAGCATTACCCCACCAGAACCAAGCCGAATGGTAGAGGTGACCATAGCTAGATGGGCCAACAAGACCGCTGGCGAAGACGACGCAATACCGGGCATAGCGTGATGCTCGGCCACCCAATACCGGTGGAAACCCAGCGCCTCCACATGAGCGGCCAAACTGATCGAAGACTGCAGCGCTGCGCTAACCGTCGACCCACTCGAAACGGGAGACAGGTCAAGAACCGAAAGTTGAAGCGTTGCCATAAATCAACCGTACTGGAGCCTCAATCTTGAAACTCAACATCGAGGTCTCGACGCTCGTGAAGCACCCGCACAATTACCACTGAATCTGGATGCTCGAGGTAAAAGACGAGGCACGGAAACCGAGGAACTTGGCGGCGGCGCAAGTTCTCTATGGCAAGTTGCTCGGCGTAGGTCGCTGAACCAAACGACGGCCGACGGGCGATTTCACCCACAAGTTTCTGGATTGCCGCAATCCAACGTTCTTCGATGTCTTCTTCAACGAGGGCGTAGAAATCACTTATAGCGTCGGTGTCAATGAGCGCAGCCGGTTTGAACTCGATCGGTTTCACTTTGGCCGTGAAACTGTGGCTCGTTCCTGTCGCTCACGACGGGCTTTCCAAAAAGCGTCGTCAACTGGAGTGCCTGTGCCCGACTCGATCCCTTGCATGATCAAGTTTCTGAGGTGTGCCCGTTGGCGATCCTTGCGAATCAGCTCTCGAATGTACTCACTGGAGGTTCCGTAGCCTTCAGCCTCAACTTGTGTTTCCACGAAGGATTTCAGTGTCTCGGGAATGGAAACATTCATGGTGGCCATCAACCAAGCTTATTGGACCTTGGCAAACTTTGCCATAATCAGTCGCAAATGTTCCGAAGCTCGGAGTCAGTGCAGCTGTTCGGTATCGAAACGGGATTAGCGGTTGGCGGGGCCGAAGATGATGGTGCCGTTGTGGCCGCCGAAGCCGAAGGAGTTGGAAAGGGCTGGGGCTGGGGTCCACGGGCGTGGGGTGTCGAGGACGAGGTCCAACGAAACTTCTGCATCGACGGAATCTGCGGACGTGCCCCGGGTTGGAGGAATGAGTGCGTGGTGCAAGGTGAGGGCAAGGGCGACAGCCTCAATTGCTCCAGCACCGCCTAGCGCGTGACCGGTAACTCCCTTGGTCGACGTGACAATGGGCCCTGGGGTACCAAACACTTTGGCGATAGCGCCAGCTTCGGCAGCGTCGTTGAGCGGAGTGGAGGTGCCGTGAGCGTTGATATGACCAACATCGGAAGGATTGATCCCAGCATCAGCCATAGCCAGCTCCATACACCGCACCGCGCCAGAGCCACCAGGAGCTGGGGCGGTGATGTGGTGGGCGTCGGCGGTGGAGGCTGAGCCGAGCACTTCTGCATAGATGGTGGCGCCGCGGGCTACGGCACGATCCCATTCCTCGAGGATCACCACGCCAGCCGCTTCGGCCATCACGAAACCATCACGTCGAATGTCGAAAGGACGCGACCAGCCGGTCGTTGACAGTGCCGTCATGTTGCCAAATCCGGCCATGGCGGTCGGGGTCATTGCAGCTTCGGAACCACCAGCCACCACGACATCGCACGCACCGGTAGCAATCAAGCGGGCGGCATTGCCAATGGAGTGGGTCCCCGCGGCACACGCAGTGGTAACTGCCTCGCACGGACCTTGGAAGCCGTACTTCATCGAAACGGCAGCAGCGGCTGCATTGGGCATCATCATGGGAACGAGAAACGGCGAAACTCGGCGCGGTCCCTTTTCGTGATGGATCACGATTTGCTCTTCGAGCGTTTCCAGTCCGCCTACTCCGGTGCCGATCAAGGTGCCAATTCGGGCGGGATCGGCATTGAGCTCACCAGCATCGTTAAGCGCTTGTGACGTTGCAGCTAAAGCCAATTGGCTAAACCGATCAGACCGGCGGGCTTCTTTTGGTCCGTCAAAGAAGGGGAGCGGATCAAAGTTCTTAACACGTCGTTCTGCCGGCCCAGGGTCACTAGTAAGCAGAGCATTCCAAAATGCTTCGACGGTTGTGCCAGCGTGCGCAACAACACCAAGCCCGGTTACGGCAACTCGTTTTGGATAACTTCGTCCAGCCATGGCTGCCGCTCCTGTGTGTCGGTCTGTGTCGGTCTGTATTGCAGATGCAGTACGAATCTAAGTTCGCGTGGGAAATCGAGGTTCGCGTTCCGATCGGAACGCGAACCGGTGTTACTAAATGCTGAGCTTGGCGCAGACCAGTTCGAAGGCCTGTCCAACGGTTTTGACGTCGGCCAGATCGGATTCGGGAATTTCAACGTCGAAGTTTTCTTCGAGGGCCATAACGAACTCCACGAGGTCGAGTGAATCGGCATCGAGGTCTTCGGCGAAGCTGGCCTCAATTACGACTTTGTCGGCATCAACCGACAACACATCGACAGCGGCTTTTTTGAAGGTGTCGAAGGCTTCGTCACGAGTCATTTAGGGGTCCTTTCAGCAGAACAAGGTGTTCTTAGTGGTTACAGGTGAAGCAAAAAACAGGATGAAGCGGGTATTTAAACAAAGAATTTAGCGCAAGGAGCTAATTGCCCATCGCCATGCCGCCATCCACGGGAAGGGTAACCCCGGTGATGAAGGCAGCCTCGGGCGAAGCGAGAAAGGTTATCGCTGCGGCGACCTCATCTGGCGTCGCCAACCGAGCGAGTGGCGTGGCCCCGATAATCGAGGCGCGTTGCGTTTCGTTGAGGCTCGAAACCATGTCGGTCTCCACCCCTCCCGGAGCAACCACGTTGACGGTGATGTTCCGAGAGGCAAGTTCGCGAGCCATTGATCGAGCCAAGCCGATGACTCCAGCTTTGGAAGCTGCGTAGTTGGCCTGGCCTGGCGCTCCGTAGTACGCCACAATCGATGAAACAAAAATGATTCGGCCTGTGCGTTGCTTAAGCATGGCGGCGGCAGCACGTTTTGCCACTCGCCACGAGCCGGTGAGGTTGGCATCAATTACGTCGTTAAAATTCCCTTCGCTCATCCGCACGACTAGCCCGTCACGGGTGATGCCGGCGTTGGCCACAAGAACTTCGACGGGGCCGTGCTCGGCTTCGATCTTCTTGAATGCCGCTTCGATCTCGGTGGGCTTGGTGACATCGCACTGCACGCCGATCAGGCCCTCAGGGGTTTCACCACGGGTGGTCACAATTACCGTGTCGCCCAGGGCAGCGAACCGGCGAGCCGTGGCCAACCCGATCCCTCGATTGCCTCCGGTAACCAGAACGACCCGGCCTTTTGTTTCGCTCATAGCGCCGCCCATCCTGGCACGGAAGCCACGCTGCGCTTCGCTGGAGAACCGGCGAGAAGAGGGTTGGCTGGGTGGGTTCGGTTGGGACGAACCCACCCGCCAGACGTTGCGCCCGAGGTCGGCATTTCCGCAGACGAACGAAACTTTTTACTTCCCGAAGCGAAAGGGGCAGGCAAATCGGTTATGACTACACAATCTGAATTTGGGTGCACAGCCATTCGGCTGACGACTAAACCTCGGGTGCGGTTGAGCGCTCTGTGCGGGAAAACTAAAACGTGCGACATCGACAACGGCATTGGCAATGAGGCCTAAACCGACGCTGGAACAGTTGATGGGGTCGTAGGACCAGATGTAACCCGAGGATTTGCCGCGTGGAATTCCGCTCCGTGGCCTTCGGCTCGTTCGATGCCACCCCAGCGAAGTACTGCGCTAGCCCACGTCATACCTGCGCCAAAGCCGCACATCAGCACGTTGTCGCCCGGTTGAATGTTGCCCTTGGCCAGATCGTCGGCCATGGCGAGCGGGATCGACGCAGCAGAGGTGTTGCCAACCCATTCGACGGTCGTGCTGGTGCGCGCCAGAGGCCAATTCAACCGCTGTACTGCAGCATCAATAATGCGACGATTAGCCTGGTGGGGAATAACCCAATCGATATCAGCCATGGTTAATTTGGCCCTCTCCAAACTCAAATTCGCTGAATCCACCATGGCGCGAACGGCACGCCGGAAGACTTCTTTGCCGTCCATCTTGGTGATCTCATCGTGTTCGCAATACAAAATCGAAACCGCGGAGCCATCGACGCCTAGATCGAAGCCCAAGAGATCGCCTTCACCCTCGCAGCCCTCGATGATTGCCGCCCCGGCCCCGTCGCCAAAAAGAATGGCTGTGCCACGATCGGTCTTGTCAATGATGCGGCTCAGTTGCTCCGAGCCAATCACCAAAATGCGGTTCATGCCCATGTTGAGAAAGCTATGTGCCGCCACCATTGAATACATGAAACCTGAGCAAGCCGCACCGAGATCAAACGCACCGCACTTGAGGCCCAACTCGTTTTGCACAAGGGCCGACGAGCCGGGCAAGACATACTCCGGAGAACAGGTAGCGAATATCAGCAGGTCAATGTCGCTCGGTTGAAGATTGGCCATTTCCAGCGCATAACGAGCAGCTTCGGCACCCAAGCTTGCTGGTCCTCGATCACCCCAATAGCGAGTGCGAATACCGGTGCGTTCCACGATCCACTCATCGTTGGTATCCATGGTTTGGGCCAGGTCGTGGTTTGTGACCACGGTTTCGGGAAGGGCGGTGCCCCAACCAATGATGCGTCCGCCTCTACTCATGTGCGTTCTCGTTCCTTGTTATTTTGCATGTGTACGTACTTTTATTGGCGGTTGAAGTTTTTATGCGACTTCGAGCCAGGCGATGGGCTGGCCGATAGCAACTCGTTCGCCAGCCACGGCCAACATGCCGCTTATTGAACCGGCGAACGAAGAGCGAACTTCCACATCCCCAATCTTGCCGACGATCCCTGCCACCGAAACCTTCTGGCCCTTTGTGGCGCTCTCGAGTGGCTGAAAAATCCCCGCGGCAGGTGACACGACCATGCGCACGCTCATCGAAAGATGCTCACCTTCATGGTGACGAGCCAAAGGTGGCTGAGCACCGCCATTGAGTAGTTCCAAAAGTTTGTCGATGTCTTGGGGGGTAGAGATCGAGATACCACGTGCATCGGGAACAATGCGCTTAATCAGCCCCGTCAACACCGCTCCAGGTCCGAGTTCGATAAACGTAGTGGCCCCTGCGTCGGCCATGTTTTGAATCGATTGGCGCCAGCGAACAGGGGAGACCAATTGGGCGCTCAACAGGCTTGACCAGTCGCCGGCGCCTTGATGGGAGCGGGCGTCGATATTGGCAAACACGGGGATTTCTAGGTCTTGCAATGTGGCCGTGCTGAGCGCTTCGCGGAGCCGATCGCGGGCCGGTGCCATGTACGGCGTGTGGAATGCGCCGCCAACTTGAAGAGGCATAGCTCGTTTGCAACCCAACTCTTTTGCGGCGGCAGCGGCACGTTCAAGGGCGCCCGGTTCACCGGCAATAACGATTTGTCCGGGGGCGTTGTAGTTGGCTACCCAGGCGTCACCATCGGAACGTCGACAGGCGGCATCGGCGTCATCGTCGCTAATGCCGAGCAGGGCAATCATGGTGCCAGGACGGATATCGGCAGCATCTTGCATGGCTTCGCCGCGGATGGACACGATGTTGACGCCATCCTCGAAGCTCAACGAGCCGGTGGCGGTGAGGGCTGTGTATTCGCCGAGGCTGTGCCCGGCCGCCATCGTGGGTTCAATACCGACGCGTTCTACGGCATCAAGCACCACCATCGAGAGCATGAACGTTGCCAACTGGGTGTTGCGGGGCTGTTTGAGTTCATCGGCATCGGCATCGAGCAGAAGTTTGGCCACATCTCGGCCAGCGACGTAGGAAGCGTCTTCAACCAGCTCCCACGACGGATGATCAACCCAGGGTTGACCCATTCCCACTTTTTGTGAACCTTGACCGGGAAACGTGAATGCCAACATCTGACAGGTTCGCCCTTTCTCGTAATGAACACATCCCCCCAACAGGAACGCCTCAGGTACAACAGACCGCCCTTTTTTCCAAAGGGTTACATTGGTTTGCGTATATTCAGAGTTTTGCGTGTTCAGAAGAATTCCATCAATGTAGCTTTCAGCGTTCTGGCGAAGATCGATGGCTCACTGCGCGGGTTTTCTGTGTCACCGGGCGCTCACAGAGAAGCACTGGTCGTCAGTCGAAAGGCCTAGATTTTACGAATTGAACCCTAGAATTGGGCGAAGTCGTTGTTGAAAGTTCCCGAGGAGTTCCGTTGTTGCTGGCCGCGAAGACTGCGAAGTCTTCTTCATTCGTAGATATAAACGTGCCTAGTTGGGCGTGGTTTGCGCTTATCGGCCTGCTTTTTGTTCTCCTCGCCGTTGACTTGGTACGTCACCGAGAAACCAAAGCTCCTACGCAGGCTGATGCACTGCGAGAATCCCTCGGTTGGGTGGCGTGCGGTCTTTCGTTCTCAGTCATCATCTGGTTTGCTTTTGGTGGAGCAGCGTTTAGCGAGTACCTCTCCGGCTACGTGATCGAAAAATCTCTCAGTGTGGACAACGTGTTCGTATGGTCACTGGTGTTCACTGCCATGGCTATCCCACTCAAATTCCAACATCGGGTGTTGTTCTGGGGCATTTTTGGGGCGCTGGTGTTGCGAGCAATCTTTATCTTCGCCGGAACTGCATTGATTGCGAAGTTCTCTTGGCTGCTCATCGTCTTCGGCCTATTCCTAGTGTTCACTGGCCTGAGGATTCTAAAAGAAGGTTCCGACGATTCCGACCCCGACGACGGACACGTAACAAAAACTCCCGGTCTGGGTCTGCTGCAGAAAATCATGCCGGTGACTGACACCATCGAAGGCAAGGGCTTCTTTACCATGGTGAACGCGAAACGAGCCGCCACACCGCTGCTGGCTGCCCTAGTTGTAGTCGAGTTGACCGACGTGATCTTCGCAGTTGATTCCGTACCCGCAGTTCTGGCCGTTTCTCATGAACCATTCTTGGTGTTTGCCTCAAACGCCTTTGCGATCCTAGGCCTGCGGGCAATGTACTTTCTGCTTGCCGACGCCAAAGATCGCTTCTACTACCTCTCCATGGCTCTTGGGGTTATCCTGATTTTGGTGGGCCTCAAGATGATCGCGGAACACTGGATTGCCATCCCAACTGTGCTTTCGCTAGCTCTCATCGTGGCCATCTTGGCCGTTGGTATCTTCGCTTCCCAACAACGAACCAAACGCTTGGCGGCTGCCGACGGGCGTTTCTAATGGTGATACTCCAAGCAAGTAACGAGGAAATGCGTGGCGAATGGTCGTTGCGCCCGCTAGGATTGTTGGTCCTTGCCCGAGTGGCGAAATGGCAGACGCGACAGATTCAAAATCTGTTTTCGAAAGAAGTGCCGGTTCAAGTCCGGCCTCGGGTACCAATTTGCAAGGACTGCAGAGAGTTTCTCTCCGCCGCTAAGTGCGGTTGAGGATGTCGGCGAGGTTGGCAACGCGGGGGTCAGCTAGGGCGGTGTCGAGATCGACGGGTAGTGCAATGCGCCAGTTGGGCCATTCGTCTACGGTGCCGGGCATGTTGGGGCGTTCGGGGACTCCTAGGGCGTCATCGAGGGTGCCGGTGAGAATGGCGCATGGTGAAGTGGCCAAATCGGCGTACACGCCGGCTACGACCCGATCAACTGTTGGTAACACTTGGGAACTGGTTGCCTGTTCGCCAATCTCCGGAATCTGGGGGAATCCGGCGCGGGCAGCCAACCCACTTCGCAGTTGGCGCATCCCAGCCTCGTTGGGAGCAACACCGATACTGCGTTGATCCTCAAGATCTGATCCGGAGAACGCACCGGCAACCGTGGCCAAATCATGCGTGGTTACCGCAGCTAATGCCAATGGGTTGAACTCAGCAGCCGGGCCAGGTTCGAATTGTGACAACTTGTAAGAAAGTATGCGCGCCGAGGAAAGTTCTTCGCGCACATACGGTTCAATCGTTCCGAGATCTTCACCAACCACATACGCCTCCGCTCGATGCGATTCCAGGGCGACGATTCCTAGCAAATCGGCAAATGGTAAGTAGACATAGCAACCCTCTTTGGGGGTGAGGCCCTCGGGAATCCAGTACAGCCGGAACATGCCCATCACATGATCAATACGCAACGCACCCGCGTGACGAAACGCTGAGCGAACCGTCCGAATAAATGGCTCATAGGCCGCTTCACGGAGACGCCACGGATCAAACGGCGGAAGACCCCACGTTTGGCCCAGGGTATTGAACTGATCTGGCGGCGCGCCAACACTCATGCCCAAGGAAAAACTATCGGGCCACATCCAACCATCGGCTCCACCACGATCACACCCAATGGCAAGATCGGTCATTAGCGCAAGCCCACGCCCAGCTTCGCGAAGCTGCTCGTCGACCAGCCATTGCACCCAGGCATGAAACTGCACCCGATCGGCGCACTCGGCACGAAAAGTGGTAACGCCTGAAGCATCTGGGCGTTTCATCGATTCCGGCCAATCAAACCAAGAGCTGGGATGTGCTTCCACGTAGGTGCAAAACGTTGCGTAGTCCCGCAGGACGTTTCCTTCGGCGGCCTGGTAAGCGGCGAACGAGGATTGATCGCCGCCGGTTCGTCCGCGAAAACGTTCCCACAACAAATCCAGTGCGGTGAATTTAGCCCGAAACACCTCGTCGCGATCGATCCGGCGGTTGTCGTTGAGGCCACGAGCCTTGGCTGCTACAGGAGCGAGTTCGGTGGCCACATCGCCAAAGCCCGGGATCTGCTCAATGTTTAAATACAGCGGATTGCGATAGATCCTCGTCGTCGGAAAGTATGGGCTTGGTTGTTGGCTAATTACAGGAGACGCACCGTGCAGCGGGTTCACCAGAACCATCCCGGCGCCCCGCTTGATCGACCAGTCGTTCAACGTGCGCAGATCACCGAAATCGCCGATTCCCCAGCTACGAGTTGACCGCATGGCATAGAGCTGAACCGCCCAACCCCACGTTTTCAGATTGTTAGGCAGGACACATTCACCGGGCGACACGATGACCCTGGTGATGATCTCGTCGTTGCGATGCAGCGAGTGGTAACCAAAAGGTGTTTCTGAAGGAAGTCCTGCACCGGCGACGATCGGTAATGTGCCACCGTTTTCTAGATGCAACCTGCCTCCCACCGCAGCGGTGAACGGCCTGGCCGGGGTTACTACAACTACGGCATTGCTGGGCGGCGGAGGAGCGTCATCACTTAGCGGTGCGCCCATCGCCGCACGAATGGTCTCCCTTGTTGACTTGGCAGCAGGGCACCACGTGCCGCTGCCGTCGTTGTAGCCAAAACTTACGCCCCAGGAGTCTGCACTCATGGATTGGAACCTACTGGCTTCACGACCCATTCCGTGACCGCCCGCACCATCTTTCCGAGGGTGAAGATCTTCTTCTAAGGGTTAGCGAGAATTGACTCAGCCACGGCCCGCATCGTAGTTCTCCCGTTCATCGCTGCACGCTGAATATGGGCGAACGCATTAGGTTCCGTCATCCCGGTTTCGACGAGCGCCGCCTTGGCCCGATCGAGAATTTTCCGAGTTTCCAGTTTGTCTTCAAGCGAGCGAACTTCCGCAGTTAACGCCACACGTTCACGATGTCGCGACACGGCGACCTCAATAGCCGCCACCAATTCAGCCTTCTGAAACGGCTTCATCAAATAGGCCAGGACACCTACATCGCGTGCCTGTTCAATTAACTCCCGCTGACTAAAGGCCGTGAGGATTATTACCCCGGAAAGCTCCTCATCAACGACGATTCGAGCTGCAGCGAGACCATCCATCTCGGGCATTTTGATATCGAAAATGGCTAAATCCGGGTGATGCTCGCGAACGAGTTCTACTGCCGTGCTACCGCGACTGGCTTCGCCGACAACCTGGTAACCCTCTTCGCCGAGCATCTCCACCAGGTCAAGGCGAATGATGGCCTCGTCTTCGGCAACGACGATTCGAAGGGGCCAGCCTTTAGGCTTTGGAGCGTGCTCTGCGATCCGAGTATCCGACGTGTCGGACGTGTCGGACGTGTTCGGTTCGAAGGGGTCGCTCATGACCGGGTACTGAGTTTGTCGAGCAGCTCATCCTGCTGACGTTGCAACTCGGTGATGCGTTCACTCACACTTCTACGGGCGTTGGCCATTGCAGTTACAAACCGTTGTGCTTCGTTATGGTGACCAGAAGCGCCGGGTGTCTCAGCGATGACCGATCGGATCCGAGCATCTTCGGCTTCCTGTTCGAGAAAGTCACTCTGCTCATTGAGAATGGCCAACTCCTCACGGGCTTTTCGCAAGCGTGAAGATGTATCGGTAAGTTTTCGTTCAACCAGCCAGCGGACCACATTGTTGAGCCTAAATGCTCACACCAAGAGATCGAGACCAGTTTTCTCTCGGGGGACGAATCTTCGAATTTTGAGTTCTAGTTCGGGTTGTAGTTCGAGTCGCTGGCGTTCGGAGTTTCGCCTATTCGACGCGCAATCGACCATTCTCTAGGACCAAAGCACTATTAGCGGCGCTCTTACGTACCTGGACCTCGTAAATTCCTGGTGTAGATGGGGCAGTGAGTGTCACCAAGTATTCACTAGCATTTGCAACGTTGGTGAGTACACCGCTGGATGGGGCTACTGGGTTGCCTACGAACCCTGGTGACCCCACAGCAGCGAACCCTCCAACACCCAAATCATTTCGCACATATTTCACGGTAAAAGTGCTTCCGGCTGGCACAGCGGAATCAAAAATCAGTCCGGCAGTTGATGCTGCCGTGTGGCTAAGTGAATCCACGGTTTTCTCCCGAAGCGCCGAAACAGCTGTGACGATACCAATGGCCACTAAGCCAACCATAAGGGCGTATTCCAC
>JAYUVJ010000528.1:0-2773 GCA_043754155.1 Acidimicrobiia bacterium | reverse complement strand
CGTAATTCTTCAAATCGTAGGTGCACATCAGGAAATCGCTTCTTAATTGTGGCAACTATCGGCGGCAAAAGATACGGAGCCATGGTTGGGATTGCACCGATAATTAAGGTTCCGCGGATGGTACCTTCGTGCTGCGCTGCGATACCCGAAAGATCGTCGATTTCTCGAAGAACCGCCCGGAAACGCTCAATAAGTAGGGCTCCAACCGGGGTTGGTGTGACGCTGCGTGATGAGCGCTCGAACAGTGAAACTCCGAGGCGCCTTTCCAATTCCGCAACTTGTCCACTCAATCCGGGTTGGCTCACCTGAGCAAGTTCAGCTGCTCGTCCAAAATGGCGTTCCTGGGCAACGGCGATTGCGTATTCGATTTGACGAAGTGTTGGACGATCCATAACTTCAACTTACCAAACCAATAGTAACAATCTGTTTGACCGATTGACTTGCGAGACGCACAATGACTGCTCGATCAATTTCAGTCTCAAACAAACGAACGGAGTCCCGATGTCTTCTAACGATGTGTCAGCCGCCAGCAAGTGTCCAGTTCTCAGTGGCGCCAATGGTCCACAGACCTTTGCAGGATCGACTGCCAACCAGCGCTGGTGGCCGGAAAGTCTCAATTTGAATGTCCTTCATCAACACGCTCCCAGTGCCGATCCAATGGGCGCCGAGTTCGATTACGCAGCCGAATTCACGAGCCTTGATTTTGCTTCAGTTAAAGCCGACCTCACCAGCCTGATGACGTCGTCGCAGGAGTGGTGGCCTGCTGACTATGGGCATTATGGGCCATTTTTCATTCGTATGGCCTGGCATAGTGCGGGAACGTACCGAACTTCAGACGGTCGAGGCGGAGCAGGAAACGGTACGCAACGATTTGCTCCGCTCAATAGCTGGCCTGATAACGGCAACCTCGACAAAGCTCGTGCGCTCCTGCTCCCAATCAAGCAAACCTATGGGCGCAAACTCTCGTGGGCGGATCTAATGATTCTCGCAGGAAACGTTGCGTTGGAATCCATGGGCTTCAAAACGTTTGGTTTTGGGGGAGGGCGTGTTGATGTTTGGGCACCTGGGGAGGACATCTACTGGGGTCCTGAAACAACTTGGTTAGGAGACAGTCGTTACACCGGCGATCGGGAGCTCATGAATCCACTCGGTGCAGTGCAGATGGGATTGATTTACGTGAATCCTGAAGGCCCAAATGGAAACCCCGATCCCCTTGCTTCAGCCCGGGATATTCGCGAAACCTTCGCTCGGATGGCCATGAATGATGAAGAAACCGTTGCACTAACTGCCGGAGGACACACCTTTGGGAAAGCGCACGGTGCCGGTGACCCCGCACTGGTTGGTCCGGAACCTGAAGGAGCCCCAATCGAGCAGATGGGGCTGGGCTGGAAAAACAGTTTCGGAACCGGTAATGGCGTTCACACCACCACAAGTGGAATCGAGGGAGCATGGACGCCAACACCAACGACTTGGGACAACACATACTTTGACATGTTGTTTGGCTACGACTGGGAACTCACCCGTAGCCCAGCAGGAGCACAACAGTGGACTCCAACAAACCCCGAAGCGCTCGGTCAGCGTGGTGTGGTGCCTGATGCTCACGACCCAACGTTGACCCACGCGCCCATGATGACCACGGCCGATATGGCGTTGCGGATGGACCCGATCTACGAGCCGATCTCACGCCGGTTTCATCAGAACCCCGATGAATTTGCCGACGCTTTCGCTAGAGCATGGTTCAAATTGTGCCATCGCGATATGGGACCACGTGTTCGCTATCTCGGTCCTGAGGTGCCTAGCGAAGAACTGATCTGGCAAGACCCGGTTCCTGCTGGGAATGCAGGGAATGCCCCAGTGATCGATGACAGCGACGTTGCTGTTTTGAAGACTGCACTCCTCAGCGCCGGTCTGAGTATCGGAGATCTGGTCACAACTGCTTGGGCATCGGCGAGCACCTTCCGTATTAGCGATAAACGAGGAGGAGCGAATGGGGCCCGGATTAGCCTCGCGCCACAAAACACTTGGGAGGCCAACAATCCACCGCAGCTTCGCAGAGTGCTTGCCAAGCTTGAAGAGGTTCGGGCTACGTTTTGCCTCTCAGGTAAAGCTCTGTCGCTAGCCGATCTGATCGTTTTAGCTGGCTGTGCTGGCGTTGAGGCTGCGGCAGCTAGTGGGGGACGGACCATTGTCGTGCCGTTTACCCCCGGTCGAACCGACGCAACCCAAGTACAAACTGACATTGACTCATTTGCCGTTCTTGAGCCGACCGCAGATGGGTTCCGGAACTACCCCGGCAAAGGTCATATGCGTGCACATGAAGAATTATTGGTTGATCGGGCGCAACAACTCACCTTGAGTGCACCGGAAATGACGGTTTTAGTGGGCGGTCTTCGTGTGCTCAACGTTAAGAGCGCCGATGAAACATTCGGGGTTTTTACTGACAGACCTGAAGTACTCACCAATGACTTTTTTGTAAACCTGCTCGACATGAATACCGCTTGGCAAAAACAGAACGGTTCCGATGATCTTTTTGACGGCTTGGATCGCAAGACTGGCAAAGTGAGATTTTGCGCAACCCGCTGCGACTTGATCTTTGGTTCAAACTCGCAACTGCGAGCCATTTCCGAGGTGTATGGAGCGAAGGATGCTGAAGCAAAGTTTGTCAGCGATTTTGTAGCTGCTTGGTCGAAGGTGATGGACCTCGATCGGTTTGACTTGCGATAAAGGGTGCCGGGTGCGTGAGACGTGCCGGGGCGCGGTGGGCGTGATCTTT